>JAQBUX010000061.1 GCA_027623795.1 Chloroflexota bacterium | reverse complement strand
GGATCGAACAGGACGGCGTAGTTGCCACCAGCGCAGTTCTCGGGCACGGCTATCGGTCCGTCAGACTCTTCCGAGGCCATGATGCACACAAGCCCTGTCGGGCCAAGTGCGTCCACCATCGCCTCGTGCGCCAGCACGTCCAGCTTCTGGACCTTCTCGCCCTGAACGTTAACGCCGCCCGTTGCGCCCACGATGTCCGCCAGTCCCGCCTTGTTGACCTCACGCGAGATAAGTTTGGCGGCCAGTGCGATGGCGTTCATCAGGGAGGTGAAATCGCCCGTGGCGTCCGGGTATTTCCGGCCGTGGTCGGTAATAAACTGCGTAAGCGTGGGCGGACACTGGGCCATCTCCGTCTCCCGTTTCCTTCCTTCATTCATGACGGTTCACGACCGCGGTCCGCGGCCGGCGATCATGGCCGCTAACCGTGAGTTTTTCGTATCTCAGGGGCGGCCCATCTGTCATTTTCACGATTGGCGCCGCCGCCGCATCGGGGATTTTGCCGGTAAGCAACGCCGTTGCCCGCCGGAGTCCAAGGCTTTAACGTGTGGGCCATGGCATTCCGCCGGACGCCCGTCGTTCGCTGTCCTGGAAGTACCCGGAAGTATCGGGGGCGAAAGGGCGTGTTAGCACGGGTTTTTTTGTCCGCCGGCCACAGATATATGGCAACACGAGGAGTACACGGATGAACTTGACGCAGCTCAACAAGACTGCGCTGGAGCTCGTCGCAGACGGCAAGGGCATCCTTGCGGCCGACGAGAGCACGGGCACGATGACACGGCGCTTGCAGAGCATCGGGGTCGAGTCCAACGAGGAAACCCGCCGCGCCTGGCGACAACTCCTGTTCACGGCGGAAGGCGCCGGGGAGTACATCAGCGGCGTGATCCTGTACGACGAAACGCTCAGGCAGAAGGCGGACGACGGCCGCAGGCTGGCGGAGGCGCTCACACACTCCGGGGTGATTCCCGGCATCAAGGTGGACAAGAGCACTCACCCGCTCGCGGGAGCGCACGGTGAGGTCGTAACTGAAGGCCTGGACGGGCTGCGGGCGCGACTTGCCGAGTACAGCGGCCTGGGGGCGCGTTTCGCCAAGTGGCGCGGCGTGATCACCATCGGCAACGACATCCCTTCCGACTACTGTATCGACGTGAACGCACACGCCCTCGCACGTTACGCGGCGCTCTCACAAGAGGCCGATCTGGTCCCGATCGTCGAGCCCGAGGTGCTGATGGACGGCGACCACGACATCGACAGTTGTTTCGAGGCCACCGAACGCACGTTGAGGCGTACGTTTGAGGCGCTCGCATCGCAGGGCGTGGCGCTGGAAGGCATCCTGCTAAAGCCGAACATGGTGCTGTCCGGCAAGGGCGCACAGGACCGTGCCGGCGCAGATCAGGTCGCCGAGGCGACCATCAACTGCTTCAGGCGCACCGTCCCGGCCGCCGTTCCCGGGATCGTATTTCTCTCCGGCGGACAGGGCGACGAAGAGGCGACGGTCAACCTGGACGCGATCAACAAGCGGGCGTCGAGCCACGGCGCGCCGTGGGAGCTCAGTTTTTCGTATGGCCGGGGACTCCAGGCGACGCCGCTCAAGGCGTGGGGTGGGTCCCGCGCCAACGTCAGCAAAGCGCAGGCGGTGTACCTGGAACGTGCCCGTCTGACGAGCGATGCACGGCGCGGGGAGTACACGCCCTAGGGCATGCATTTCGCGGGCCGCCGGATCGAACGCGGCCGCGTTTATTAAGCGACACGACCTCAGCCAGTTTCGGCGAATAATCGCCCCGCGCCTCCGCAGGACGCGAGGATTCGGCGTATCTTTGTCGCCGAAATGGTCGGCCAGACAAGTCCGGCCGATCAGGGACCGGTCCTCATGGGCCGGTTCCCGGTGAACGGGATCCCGGAAGTCCGGGCTCCCGCAGCCCCCGAACTCCCGGAAACCAGGGACCCGAGTCCAGAGGAAATGCACATGCCCCGAATCAACCGCGTGATCGAACTGTGGCAACAGGGCCAGCCGGTCTACCACGAGGGCGTACACGAACTCAGCTACGACAGCGGCAAGAAGATGTCTGACACGTGGGCGGACTACCTGCTGGTCGACTTCGAGCACGCACCGTTCGACACGGTCGGACTCCGCGACTTCATGCAGGGACTGGCGGACGCCGGCCCGACCCGCAGCGGACACCGCACGCCAACGGTGATGACGACGCTTCCGTCAAACTGCCGGACCCGGGCCGAGATGTGGGCCAACTCGTGGCAGGTCAGGCACGTCCTCTCCACGGGCGTCCACGGTCTGCTGCACACGCACACGCGTCAACCGGACGCCGTCCAGGCGTTCGTGGAGTCGACCCGCTACCCGTTCCAGACGCTGGGCGTCGGCAAAGGATTGTTGCAGGGCCAACGCGGCGCAGGCGGGCAGATGTTCCCGGCCCAGATCTGGGGCGTGGATCCGGTCACCTACACGAAGATCGCGGACCCGTGGCCGCTCAACCCGGACGGCGAGTTGATCCTTGGCCTCAAGGTCGAGGATCGCGAGTGCCTGGCCAACTGCGACGAGCTGGCGGCGATCCCCGGCATATCGTTCGGGGAGTGGGGTCCCGGCGATATGGGCATGTCGTTCGGCAACGGCGACGCGCACGACCCCCCGTACGCTCCAGAGATGGAGGCCGCACGGGTGCGGATCAAGGCGGCGTACGACCGCAACGGCATCAAGTTCCTTTGCGGTTGGAACGACCCCGCGCTCACCATCGAGGAGGCCACGAAGAAGCTGATCGACGAGGGCACGATGATCGTCGGCGGCAACGAGCAGTCGGCGAAGTTCGGCCGTGAGTACACGAAGCGGACCATGCCGGTGTAGGGACGCTCCTGCAAGTCCTCTGTCCTGGATTCTTCTGGGCTTTTGGGGGATCTCTGGGCTCTCCGGTGCTCTGTGGGTTCTTTGGGCGCTCGCGGTTCAGTAACCCAGGACCAACGGCGAATTGCTTCCCGGGAACGGCGCGAAATGGGCGGGCGATATCGGGCATCGCGAGACTTTGACAAAAGTTTCACAATGTCTGATACTCCCCGCTCCGAACTAGCTTCCCGGGACGTTCGGGATCAAGAGTGGCGCGCGCCCATGTGGCACAGACAGAAGGTTCCCGAGCGCCGTCCTGTTCCGACCGAGAACCGGGGATGAACGCCGCCCCGTTAAACGGTTGGGGCCGACTACGACGTTGCACGGCAGGGCGAGCGGACCCCGAGTCAGCCCCGGGCGACACCACCCACTACCCGACACGGTCCTGATGATTCCAATTCCCGACCAGGCGGCGGCGAGTTACGTACTCCACTCAGCGAACGAGCTCGACGTAAAGTTCATCCGTCTCTGGTTCACCGACATCCTTGGCACGCTGAAGGGCTTCGCCATCACCGTCGATGAACTCGAGGAGGTACTCGACCGCGGAGCTACGATCGACGGCTCCTCGATCGCCGGGTTCGCGCGGTCGGACGAGTCCGACATGATCGCTATGCCGGACCCCTCCACATGGCAACTGCTACCCTGGCGGCCGCGTGAGAACGCCGTCGCCCGGATGTTCTGCGACATTCTCCGGCCGGACGGCACGGCGTTTGACGGAGACCCGCGACACGTGTTGCGCCGCAACGTCCAGCGCGCCTCGGATATGGGCTTCTCTTTCTACATCGGGCCTGAACTCGAGTACTTCTATCTGGAACAGTCCGATACGGTCACCCCCGTCGACCAGGGCGGGTACTTCGACCAGTCGTCCGGCGGCGCCGGGCCAGACCTGCGGCGCGAGACCGTTCTGGCGCTCGAACAGCTCGGCATCCCGGTCGCCCACAGCCACCACGAGGTGGCGCCGGGCCAGCACGAGATCGATCTCCGCCACACGAACGCCCTCGCCATGGCGGACACGGTCATCACGTATCGCGTCGTGGTGAAAGAGATCGCAGCCCAGCACGGCGTGTTCGCCACTTTCATGCCCAGACCGTTCAACGACCAGAACGGCAGCGGCATGCACTGCCACCTCTCGATGGCGCGGGGAGAGCAAAACGCCTTCTTCGACGAGGACGATGCCCTGCATCTTTCCGCCACCGGCCGCAGCTTCCTCGCTGGACTGGTACGCCACTCCGCCGAGATCACGGCCGTAACAAATCAGTGGGTCAACTCGTACAAGCGCCTCGTCCCCGGAATTGAAGCTCCGGCGTACAGCGTATGGACGGGCGGGAACTGGGGCGATCTTGTACGGGTGCCTCCGTACCAGGGTCGTGCGGAAGCGGTACGGATCGAGTACCGGGCGCCGGACTCGGCCTGCAACCCCTATCTGGCGTTCAGCGTGATGCTCGCCGCCGGACTCAAGGGCGTGGAAGACGGCTACGAACTCGGCGAGCCCGTGTCTTCGGACGTCGAGAGCATGTCGCCCGCCGAACGCGCCGCCGCCGGCGTGTCCCGTTTACCGAGCAACCTCGGCCACGCCCTGGAGCTTGCCCGCAACAGCGAGCTGGTGAGGGACGCGTTAGGCGAATCCGTATTTGATAACTTCATCCGCAACAAAGAGATCGAATGGCGCGAGTTCGAGTCGACGGTGACCGATTTCGAGGTCGCCCGCTATTTGAAAGCGCTCTGATTATCCGCCGCTCATCCCGCCGCTAGTGAGAGACCGCATTTACATCCATGCCTGACATCGTCCCCACGATCCACAACGGCCGGAACCCGGACGTTTGTTCGGTCCATGGCCGCCCTGTGGGCCACCGCCCCGCTGTGATACCCCCTCGTCTGCAAAAGATGCGCAAGGCGGGGCTGTACGACCCGGCTTTCGAGCGTGACGCCTGTGGAGTTGGCCTCGTCGCCAACATCGACGGTACCACCAGCCATCTGCTTGTAGATCAGGCCCTCGAGGTGCTGATCAACCTCGGCCACCGTGGCGCATGCGGCTGCGACCCGGACACCGGAGACGGGGCCGGGATACTGTTCCAGATCCCGCACGCGTTCTTCAAACGCGTGACCGGAGACGCCGGTATCCAGCTTCCCGACGCCGGACTGTACGGCGTCGGGATGATCTTCCTGCCGCAAGACGCCGCGCTCCGCGAGAGCGTCGAGGCCGAGATCGAGGCCGGACTGGTGGAGGAGGGTTTGTCGGTCCTTGGCTGGCGCGACGTACCGACAAACCCGAACGCGATCGGCTACCTGGCCCGCGAGGTGATGCCGACGATCAAACAGATATTTGTCACCGGTCGCGCCGGTTCGGAGAACGACAACGATGCCGACGCCTTTGAACGGCGGCTCTACATCGCGCGAAAAGGCATAGAAAGGCGTGTCGTCGCGCTCAGTTCCGCCCTGACGGCTGAAGACCTTGAGGCCTTCTACATCTGCAGCCTGTCGAGCCGGACGATCGTCTACAAGGGCCTGGTCATGGCCGAGCAGATCGGCGGATTTTTCCATGACCTTGGAGCGCAAGATCTAACCACGGCTTTTGTGCTTGTCCACTCACGTTTCAGCACGAACACGCTCGGCGAGTGGAAGTTGGCCCACCCGTACCGCTACCTGTGTCACAACGGCGAGATCAACACGGTTCGCGGAAACCGAAACTGGATGTCCGCCCGCGAGCACTCCTTTTCCTCGGAGCGGTTCGGCGACGAGGTGTCGAAACTGGCGCCGGTCAACGCCATGGCCGCGAGCGATACCGCATCTCTGGACGAGGTGTTCGAGTTGCTGTCGATCGGCGGCCGGGATGTCGAGCACGTCGCCGCGATGATGGTCCCTGAATCGTGGTACGGCCACGAATCCATGAGCCAGCAACGCAAGGAGTTTTACGAGTTCCACGGCGGCCTGATGGAGCCGTGGGACGGTCCCGCGCTCGTCGCCTTTACCGACGGCCGAAAGGTCGGCGCGGTCCTGGACCGGAACGGGCTTCGGCCGTTCCGGTACTACGTCACGAAAGACGGATTGCTGGTGATGGCGTCCGAGGCAGGCGTCCTGGATATCGCGCCGGAGCGCATCGCGGAGAAGCGGCGTCTCGAACCGGGCCGGATGTTTCTGCTTGACCTTGAAGAGGGCCGGATAGTGGGAGACGACGAGATTAAAGACGGCCTGGCGTCGCGCCAGCCATACGGCGAGTGGCTCGACGCACACAGGGTCGTCCTCGACGACCTGCCGGAGCCGCAACCCGAGGCCGTGCCTGGAATCGATCTCGAAACGCTCGTGACGCGGCAACAGGCGTTCGGCTACACACAGGAAGACCTTCGCATCTTGATGGAACCGATGGCACGGACGGGCGCAGAGGCGCTCGGCTCCATGGGAAACGACACCCCACTGGCCGTTCTGTCGGACAGGCCCCAGCCCCTGTTTACTTACTTCAAGCAGCTTTTCGCCCAGGTCTCCAACCCGCCTCTCGACGCCATCCGCGAGGGGCTGGTCACGCAGATGTCGGTCCCGGCCGGCACGCGCGGCGGGCTGTTTGAAGAGGCGCCGGAATCGGCGCGTCTGTTACGGATCGATCATCCGGTACTGTTGAACTCTGACCTCGCCAGGGTCAGGGCGCTCGACCTGCCGGGACTGCGGGCCACGACCATATCCACCCTCTTCCCCGTCGCCGATGGCGCCCGGGGAATGCGGGACGCGCTGGACCGGATACGCGCCGAGGCCGACCAGGCGGTGGTCGAAGGGTTTTCGTTCATCGTACTTTCGGACCGGGGCGTCGACTCGGCACACGCCTACGTCCCCGCCCTCCTCGCCGTTGGCGGTGTCCACCATCACCTGATCCGCCAGAATACGCGGACAAAACTGGACATCATCGTCGAGTCCGGCGAGCCACGCGAGAACCATCATTTCGCGACGCTTTACGGCTACGGCGCTTCTGCCGTCAATCCGTACCTGGCGTTCGAGACGATCGCAGGACTGCGTGAGCATCAGCAGCCTGAAGATCGAACCCTCCCAGACCAGGCGACCGCCGAGTACAACTTCGCAAAGGCCATCGAGAAGGGCGTCTTGAAAGTGATGTCCAAGATGGGCATCTCTACGCTCCAGGGCTACCAGGGCGCACAGATATTCGAGTCGCTCGGGTTGTCTCAGGAACTGGTGGACGAGTACTTCACATGGACCCCGTCGCGTATCGAGGGGATCGGCCTTGAGGAGATCTCGGGCGACATCCTGGACAACCACCGCAGGGCGTACCCGGAGACGACTCTGCCCGGCCGGCTCGCCCTTGAGATCGGCGGCCTTTACCTGTGGCGCGGCACCGGCGAGAAGCATCTTTACGACCCGGACTCGATAGGGCTGCTCCAGCACGCGTCGAAGACCGGCAACCCGCACACGTATTCCATGTTCGAGAAGTCCGCCAACGAGGAGTCCCGGCGGCTCGCCACGATCCGTGGACTGCTGGACTTCAAGTTCGACCGCGACGGGGGCGTACCGTTGCAGGAGGTCGAGTCTGCGGAGTCGATCGTCAAACGCTTCGCCACCGGGGCGATCTCGCTCGGCTCCATAAGCCGCGAGGCGCACGAGACGCTGGCGATCGCGATGAACCGCATCGGCGCGCGTTCAAACACCGGCGAGGGCGGCGAGGACAGGGAAAGGTTCACGCCGGACGCAAATGGCGACTCCCGGTCCAGCCGGATGAAGCAGGTCGCGTCCGGACGTTTCGGCGTCACGACCGAGTACCTGGTGAACGCCACGGACCTGCAGATAAAGATGGCGCAGGGCTCCAAGCCCGGCGAGGGCGGCCAGATTCCGGAAACCAAGATCACGGACTACATGGCCGGCATACGCGGGACGACGCCGGGCGTGGGGCTGATCTCCCCGCCGCCGCACCACGACATCTACTCGATTGAAGACCTGGCCCAACTGATTCATGACCTGAAGAACGTCAACCCGGAGGCGCGGATTCACGTCAAGCTGGTGTCCGAGGTCGGCGTCGGGATCATCGCCGCCGGGGTGTCAAAGGGCCACGGCGACGTGGTACTCATATCGGGCGATTCGGGGGGCACCGGGTCGTCGCCGCTCTCGTCTATCAAGCATGCAGGACTGCCGTGGGAGCTCGGGGTCGCAGAGACGCAACAGGTCCTTGTGCAGAACGGACTGCGGGGCCGGATCGTCGTGCAGACGGACGGCCAGATAAAAACCGGCCGCGACGTGGCCATCGCCGCTCTGCTGGGCGCCGAGGAGTGGGGAGTCGCCACGGCGGCGCTGGTGGTTATCGGATGCATCATGCTGCGCAAATGCCACCTGAACACATGCTCGGTCGGAGTCGCGACGCAGGACCCGGAGTTGCGCAAGCAGTTCGCCGGCACGCCCGAGGCGGTGGTGAACTACTTCATGATGCTCACCGAAAGCCTTCGTGAATACATGGCGAAGCTCGGCTTCCGGACGGTGAACGAGATGATCGGCCGCGTCGACAAGCTTGAGTCACGCCGTGCGGTCGATCACTGGAAGGCGCGGGGGGTTGATCTACGCGATCTGCTCTACCAGCCCGAGCCTGCCGAGGGCGTGGCCATCTACCACTGCGAGGAGCAGGACCACGGCCTCGACGCGGCGCTGGATCACCAGTTGATCGAGCGCGCAGCCCCGGCGCTGGAGAATCAAACGCCGGTGGAGGCGGTGTTCCCGATCCGAAACTCGAACCGGGTCGTAGGGACGATGATGAGCGGCCTGATCGCTCGCAAGTACGGTGTACGAGGACTTCCTGACGACACGATTCGGTACACATTCAAGGGTTCCGCCGGTCAGAGCTTTGGCGCGTTTCTCGCCGCCGGGGTGTCTTTCCGGCTGGAAGGCGATGCAAACGATTACTTTGCCAAGGGGCTCGGTGGCGGGCGGATCGTGGTCGTGCCGCCCGATAACTCGACGTTCGTCCCGGAGGACAACATCATCGTCGGAAACGTCGCCCTGTACGGGTCGACGGGCGGCGAGGCGTACATCCGCGGGATGGGTGGCGAGCGTTTCGCGGTTCGTAACAGCAACGGGAGCGCGGTGATCGAGGGCATCGGCGATCACGGCTGCGAGTACATGACCGGCGGGACGGTCGTGGTGATCGGCCCGACAGGACGCAACTTCGCTGCCGGCATGAGCGGCGGTGTGGCTTTCGTTTTTGACGCCGACGACTCCTTCTCCCAACGATTCAACCCCGAGATGGCGACATTGGAAAGTGTCGTCGCAGGCTCGGAGGACGACGCAGAGTTGCTGGGGCTGCTCCGTAATCACCGGGGCTACACGGCCAGCCCGGTGGCCGGGCGCATCCTCGACGATTGGGACCACTCGCGCAGATTGTTCAAGAAGGTGATGCCTCAGGCGAACGTCGCTGCGCTCAGCGAACGCGCTGAGCGGTCCGCAGCGGCCGGGGACTGACAGGAAATTTATGGGTAAAGTCACCGGCTTCATGGAGTGGGAACGCGAGCTGCCTGACAGGCGGCCCGTAGCCGAGCGTCTCAAAGACTGGCGCGAGGTGTACACCAACTGGTCCGACAACGAGGCGCGCCACCAGGCAGGTCGCTGTATGGACTGCGGCGTCCCGTTCTGCAACTCGGCGAGCGGGTGCCCTCTGGGTAACTTAATCCCGGACTGGAACGACCTGGTTTACAGCGGCGATTGGCAGGCGGCGCTAGATCAACTCCACGCCACGAACAACTTTCCGGAGTTCACGGGCAGGGTGTGCCCCGCCCCGTGCGAAGCCGCCTGCACGTTGAACGTAAATATGAACCCGGTGGCGATCGAGATGATCGAGAAAACGATCGTCGAGCGCGGTTGGTCGGAGGGATGGATCACGCCTCGTCCGCCGGAGAAGCGGACCGGCATGAAGGTCGCCGTAATCGGTTCCGGGCCGTCGGGACTGGCCTGCGCGCAACAGTTAAACCGCGCCGGGCACCAGGTAACCGTATTCGAGGGCGACGAGTACGTCGGCGGGCTTCTCACGCTGGGAATCCCGGACTTCAAGCTCGAAAAGGTAGTCGTCCAACGGCGCGTCAAACAGATGGAGGATGAGGGCGTCGAGTTCCGCACTTCGACATGGGTCGGAAGGGACTATCCGACGGAACAGTTGAGGCGTGATTTTCAGGCCATCTGCCTTTGCGGGGGGGCCACCGTGCCGCGGGACCTGCCGGTGCCCGGCCGGGAGCTGGACGGGGTCCATTTCGCGATGGACTATCTAAAACAAAGCAATCGTCGCAACGACGGCCAGGAGTTCGGGCCGGACGAGACGGTCTCCGCCGAGGGCAAGACGGTTGTGATCCTGGGCGGCGGCGATACCGGCGCTGACTGTCTTGGCACATCGTGTCGACAGGGCGCCGTACAGACCTACCAGTACGAACTGTTACCCGAGCCGCCGAGCAAGCGCAACCCGATCACAAACCCGTGGCCGCAGTGGCCGACGATCTTCCGCACGTCCTCCGCCCATGAAGAGGGTGGCGTCAGGGACTACGACATCCTTACAAAAAAGTTGAACGGCGAGGACGGCAAACTCAAAAGCCTGACCGCAGTCAGGGTCGGTTGGGAACGCGATCCGGCCGGCGGACGGCCACGTATGGTTGAGGTTCCGGACTCAGAGTTCACGATCGAAACCGAACTTGTGCTACTGGCGATGGGCTTCCTCCACGGCGAGCACCGAGGACTGTTGACGGAACTCGGAGTCGATCTCGACGAGCGAGGAAATGTGGGAACCGACAGTAACTTCATGACCTCGGTGGAAGGTGTGTTCGCCGGAGGCGACATGCAGCGGGGTCAGTCCCTCGTCGTCCATGCGATCGCCGGTGGACGCCGGACTGCGCGCGGCTGCGACGCGTGGTTGACGGGCCAGACTCAACTGCCGCGCGTGACCGGGTACTCCCGCGGCGGCATTTAGCCGTCGTACACAACCGCCAGCGGATTGGCCGGTCGGCGCCCTCAAGGTACTCACGGCGCGGGAGTTGAGACGAGTACGTCGAGGCGCGTGGGTCGAACGTCATGAAGGGCGGTCACAGATCGGCCGCTTGATGCGAACCACACTGGTGTCACACAGCGCCCTGAGGCTCTCGAAAGGCCGGTCCCACCCCGCGGACCCTCCCCGCTCCGAAACATCTCGGCGTGGCTCCCCGCGGCTCTACAATTCACACTCTGAGAACCTTGCCTCCGGGCTGCAGAACGGCGCCGGTAATCACGGTAGTTGCAAATGCGAACACTCCGGATAGCGCTTGCCCAGATAAACACCGCCGTCGGTGACATCGAAGGCAACGCCCGGCGAATCGTCGAGGCGATCAAAGCTGCCCGCGCGGCGGGGGCGCAGATCGTTGCGTTTCCGGAGCTGGCCATCACCGGCTATCCGCCCGAGGACCTGGTCCTGCATCGCCGATTCGTCGCCGACAACCGACATGCCCTGGAAATGGTCGCCGCTGAGGCGAAGGGCATCGCTGCGGTTGTCGGTTTCGTCGACGGTTCCGCCCGACGTGACGAGCCGGTGTACAACGCGGCAGCGTTTTTGCACGACGGCCGGATCGCGGCCGTCTACCGGAAGATCCACCTCCCGAACTACGGCGTGTTCGACGAAGAGAGGTACTTTGGCCGGGGCGTCGAGTGCCCGGTGATCGACCTCGCCGGCGTAAAAGTCGGGTTGAGCATCTGCGAGGACGTGTGGGAGCCCGTCGGCCCGGCCGAGGTCGAACGCGCGGCCGGGGCCGAGGTGAACATCAACATCAACGCCTCGCCATTTGAACGCGGAAAGGACCGGGTACGCCGTGAACTGATCGGCGATCTTGCCCGCCGGAACCAGGTGTTTGCCTGCTACGTCAACCAGATCGGCGGCCAGGACGAGCTGGTGTTCGACGGCACGAGCCTTGTGTACGGACCCGATGGTGTACTGATCGCGGAGGGCAAACGGTTTGACGAAGACCTGCTGGTCGTCGATCTCGATCTCGAACGGGTAGACGCCGTTCGTTCAAGTAACGCGTGGGACGGACCGTCGAACAGCGAACTTGCGGCGATCGGCGAGGCGACCTCGTTGTCCGCCTCTGTAAGACCGGCGTCCACCGATTCTCAATCCGCGCCAGGTTCTGGCACGGAGCGCGCTCCGGCCGAGCCGCTCACGGAAGAGGCCGAGGTGTACCGGGCGCTTGTGCTGGGGACGCGCGACTACGCACGCAAAAGCGGGTTCGACAGGGTGGTGATCGCCTTGTCGGGCGGGATCGACTCGACCCTTACGGCCGTAGTGGCGGTTGACGCGCTTGGCGCGGAGAACGTGCTCGGCGTCGCCCTGCCCTCCCGGTATT
>JAQBUX010000060.1 GCA_027623795.1 Chloroflexota bacterium | reverse complement strand
TGTAGCCTTGAACAGCAGCCATTTACTATCGACGTCACGGCAGACATCGAAGTCGTCTCGAGCTTCAAGTAATGAGGTGACTCCGTCCAGAAAGGCTGTTCGACGTCCCGCCACCAGGACTCGTATTTCCGTTCTCTCGATAGCTGTTAATGCTGTCGGCATCGTGCCCGATCCTCCCTCACCATCCGCGTGTCCTTAGCAATCACCGGCCGATTCTTTGGTGATGCGTAGTCTCCCCAGACCGCAGAAATGACGCGCGCCGGACTTCAAGTTACGACGCGTTCGCGGCCCCTCCCCTCAGCAAGTTTGACACCGTGCCAGATGAATATACCGGATATCGAACGACCGTCAATGCATTTGTTAGGGCTGAATGGCGAAAGATGAGTCGTTACTGATGACTTTCGAGGTGACGCACTCGTGAAATCGAAACAAGAACACCCGAGCGCGAGAGTGATTTCGCTGTCGACTGGCCTCCGGAACGTTATATTATTGATTCATAGCGTACATATCGCATTTATTCCCGACCCGATGCCGATAGATCATTATGAAATTTGGTGCGATCCCCATTTATTCATGTGTAATCATGGACGTGGCGACTACCCTCATAACAATTTTGTCTAAGAGCCTCGCACCATGGGTCGTTGGAGGACGATGATTCGGTTCGAGTGAGTATTGTGAAGATAAATCACTCATATGGGTCTTTTACGCAGGATATAGTGAAAATTTTGAAGATAAATCACCCACATGGGTCTTTTACGCAGGATATTCAGAGAGTACCGTTCCGCGCCAGTCTCGTGTAGTTGGGAGTTGGTGTGCGCAAAAACCGACAAGATTTGATAACCATCGGCGAGGCGCCGATGGTTAACGAACCGTGGACCGGCGCTGGACAAGACGTGGGTCGTCGCAACACTGCGTCCGATGAGTTCACCGATAGATACGAACTACTAATTGTCGATGGCGACCGGCTCCAACGTGACCTCCTTGAGCTGTTCCTCAATCCGGTGCCAGAGTTGCGGGCCGTTCGGGTGGCGAACGATCTTGAGAGCGCGGTCCATGTCGCCGGCGCGTTCAAACCTGACGTCGTTCTCATAGACACGCCGGCGACGGCCGGATTCAGCCGACTCGAGATCGGGCGTGCCATCCGCGCGAAAAATCCCGGCGCCGGGATCGTGATCCTCGCCGATCGCGAGGACGCTCAGCTCCTGCGCGGCTCGGTGTTCGCTGACGGTCCCGGCTGGTCTTACGTCCTAAAAGAGACGTGCAAGGGCGCTGGGGATCTTGTCCAGATCATCCTCGGCACCGCCTCGGGGATGGCGATCGTCGATCCCATATACTTCAGCAACTCCGGAATTGACCGCGTGCCCCCGCTCCAATTCACCGATAGGCAACGAGAGGTGCTGGCGCTTGTCGCGGACGGCCTCAGTAACGAAGCGGTAGCGGAGAAACTCGGGATCACGGTCCGGACGGTTGAGTATCACCGCAACGAGGTGTACCAACGCCTGGACCACTCCAAGAGTCCGTACCTAAACCCACGCGTTCTGGCGGCGACACACTTCGTTCGGACGGAAGCTGTCCGGGCCTTCACTCTCGTTCGAGAAGAGGTCGCCTGACCTCGCCGGCGGAGTCCTCGACTAAGGGCATTGACGCGAGGAAAAAAGCGGAAAGCCTGGTCGCCTTCAGAGGATCTCACCCCGAATGATCGCGGAACGACCGCACCGACGCGTCCGCGCCGTGTCGTTGACTCTCGACCGCCACCCGCCGATTAGACGCGTTGTCGGTCATATGTATTACCCTGATATGCTTGCGATCGATCTAGAGACCCTGTCGGTAGTGAGATCGCTGCCGAACGTTGGCCGGCTGGGGGCTGAAAGCGTCGAGCCGTTTGCTTTCAGAGTACGTCGGGTTTAGCCTCCCCGAAATATATTTCGGGGACAGCGATCCCGGACAGGGTGCTGCTTGGGTAATCCACTGATCTCAGCGTTGAAGCCGATCTTCTACTTCGCCGAGGCGCGCTTGCAGGCGAACGGCGGCGTCGTTTACGCCGTCGCCGATGGTCGACGCCAGCAACGGTCTGATCTCGCCTTCAGATACTTCTCGTGGAGGAAGCTGATCAACTTTCTCCGAGTTGAGGTGGCGCTGCGCTTCGGATTCTCGCGGCTCGGGGGAACTCCGTACGAGTGGGAAATTGACACCACAAACATCTGCCAGTTGAAATGCCCCCTGTGTCACACAGGCCTGGGCACGATCAACCGTGAAAAAGGGGTCATGCACTACGACGTCTTCACCAGGACGGTTGATCAGATAAAGAACCACGCAGTGTGGCTCACGCTGTACAGCTGGGGCGAGCCGTTCCTCAACAAGCGAATCCACGACATGGTCAGCTACGCCCACGATAATGGCATCGCTACGATCATCAGCTCCAACCTGAACAAACCGCTTCGGGAGGAAGAGGCGGAGAAGATCATCAAGTCCGGGCTGGACACCATGATCATCTCCCTGGACGGCATCACTCAGGAGGTCTACGAGATCTACCGGGTGAATGGTCATCTGGACCGGGTCCTGGACAATATCCGGCTCCTCGCGCGGAAAAAGGCGGAGCTGGGCTATTCAACGCCGTACCTTGAGTGGCAGTTCATCGTGATGCGCCAGAACGAGCATCAGATTGAGGGCGCCCGAGAGCTGGCGAAAGAACTCGGTGTTGACTCGATCATCTTTAAGAAGGTCGATTTCCCACACGGAGAAGACAACAATGCGACGGCCCAGAAGTGGCTGCCACAGAACACCCCTGAGTATCTCCGCGGCAATGCTTTTGATAAGCCTTACAAGGAGACGGGTACGCGTTGCTGGCGGCTCTGGCGAACGGCGGTCGTCAACTGGGACGGCGGTCTTGCGCCCTGCTGCTACCTGACAGACAAAGCAGACGACTTTGGCGACGTGAACGTTGACTCGGTCCAGGAGATCAAGAACAACAGTAACTACGTGACCTCGCGTGCCCTCTTCAAGAAGGGCACGATGCCGGATCACAAAACCGGCTGCTTGATGTGCCCGGTTTACACGGAGACCGCGGCGGGCGTCGCCCGGGGACCTGTCAAATTCATGACCGAGCAGCAGCCGATGGTTCTGGCGACCGCCGCGACGAATAACGGGTCCAACGGCAACGGTCTGCGAGGGGACCCTAAAACCGCTCTCGACGCGACGGTGCCGTTGACCCGAAAAGGGATCATCGGATCTAACGGCTCCAACGGAGATGGCGTCGTCACGGCCGGCGTATTACCAATCGCTAGCGCCGGCCCGAAGACGAACGGCGTACATTCAACTCCCGTTGGTGAAGTCGTCCCGTTGAAAACGCCGCTAACGACGGATGAAAAAGTCGTGAATAGACGCTAAAATACTGGTAAGGTCCAGTTATGAGTCCGCATCTGGGAGGTCGTCAACCGCATCTGAAACCCGACTGCGCCACGACGAGGCGTGGGTTGATGCGGTGATTGCCGGATCGGCATGACGAACAGCGGCGCGGAAGCGCCGAAGAGACTTGAACATGGTCAACCTGGGATTTAAGCCATCCGACGGGAGCGTTGCTCGAAAAGCGTTCCCGCATGTACGCGAACTTGTCATCGTCGTGGGCGCGTACTTTGCCTACATGTTCACGCGTACACTCATCTTCTCGGACGTGTCCGTAGCGTTCGACAACGCCGAGCGGGTGGTGGCCCTCGAAAAGAACCTTGGACTGCACTGGGGGCCGGTCTGGCAAGGATGGGTTCTGGGCACGGCCACGGGCCTCGTCGTGTTCTTCAACTGGGTCTACATCTTCACGTTCTTCCCGATCGTGATTACGACCGCGATAATTCTGTATGTGGTCGACCGACGTCGCTACAAGTACTTCAGAAACGTCGTCCTCGTCAGCTTTGTAGTGGCGTTGGTGATCTTCATGTTGTTCCCGCTCGCACCACCGCGCATGCTGCCGGGAATAAACGACACGATCGACACATTCGGGCCGGCGTTTTACGCAAGCCGAAACCTGGCAACGTACTACAACGCTTTCGCCGCGATGCCAAGCCTCCATTTCGCATGGACGCTGATATTCGGATTCATGTTCCTGAGTTTCCGGCCCCTGCCGTTCAAGATCTTCGGGCTGCTCTACCCAACCATGACTCTGCTGGCGATCACCATCACCGGGAACCACTACATTTTGGACGCGGTGGGCGGTGGCATCGTCATGGTCTCTTCGCTGACCCTTGTGTTTCTGTTCCAGCAGCGACTACGCCACCACCGGCGCGATCGAAGGCGGATGCAGACCGGGGCGGCGTAGAGACCTGGATCGAACAACAGGGCCTTGGGTGGGTCAACCGCCTTAGCGCCCTTAATTCGGATGCTCGCCCTGTTCTTTTTCGACGTTCCGTCGTTCCGCGTCCGGGAAATCGGCGGGAACGTTGGCGGCCGCGATCGCTGCGAATCCGCGCCGGGCCGAGAGGTAGTCGAGGGCGCTGCCGGTAATCTCCGCGAGCACGAGCATCCCGACCGTGGTCAGCACGATAGCGCCGCCCGCCGCCAGGTCTGCGTAGAACGCGATGATCAGCCCGATCCAGACGCTGAGAAGCCCAAAACCGATCGCCAGCATCAACGCCGTCCGGAACCCACGTGCGAGCCGTAAAGCAGCGAGCACGGGAATCACGATCAGTGCGCCGACCATAAGCACGCCTACGACGCGCATTGAAGCGGTGACCGTGGCGCCCGTCAGGATGGCCAACGCCAGATTGGTCGCGTTGACGCGGACGCCGCTAACGTGGGCCAGGTCAGGGTCGAACGCACTCTGCGTCAGCTCCGCGTAAAACATCACGACGAACGCGATCACCACTACGAGAAGAGTCCCGATCAACCACAGATCTCTGTCGTTGACCGATAGTACGGTCCCGAACAGGTAGCCAAACAGGTCAGCATTGAAACCGGACGATTTGCTGATTACGACTACCGCGATCGCCAGGGACGCATACAGAAACACGGCCAGGGCCGCGTCGCCCGGTAGCCGTCCGCGCGACCGAAGCTGCTCGATTCCTGCCGCCGAAGACGTCGTCGCAACCAGCGCGACAAGCGGCGGGAATATGCTGGTCACGAAGCCGATCGCCACGCCCATCAGCGCTACGTGTGACAGGGTGTCGGCGATCAACGAAAGCCGGCGCAGGACGATGAACAGGCCGAACGCGGGGGCAAGAATGGCGACCATCGACCCGCCGATCAGCGCACGGACCATGAAGTCAAACTGGAATATCTCAGGCATGGATCATCTGTGCTCGTGCATGGCGTCGTGGAGGAGTACGTCCACCGGGAATCCGTAAAGCTCGGCGAGATGTTCACCTGTCACGTGGTGCGGCGGCCCATGGAACACCATCGTCCGGTTGACGCAGGCGCATACCGTCGCCCCCTGCATCACGGCCCCGATATCGTGCGAGATCATGAACACGGTCATCCCGTGATCCTTGTTCAGGGACGCGATCAACTCGTGGAACCGGTCCCTTCCCGCCGCATCGACTCCGGAGACCGGCTCGTCAAGAAACAGAAGCTCAGGTTGCCCGACGATGGCACGGGCGATTAGAGCCCGTTGGCGTTGTCCAACCGAAAGCGACTCGATCGGCCTCGAACGCAAGTGTGCGATGCCTGCGAACTCCATCGCTTCAAGCACCTCGCTCCTGCCGTGACGACGGAAAATCGCGAGCGGGTCGAACCCGCGGTAAAGGCCGTGCTCTACGATCTCCTCGACGGTCGCCGGGAATCGAAGTCCGAGACCTTCGACTCGCTGTGGGACGTAACCGACGCGAGACCAGTCCCGGAATCGCGATGAGGACTCGCCGAACAGTTCGACCTTGCCTCGTGCCGGTTTGAGAAGCCCAATCGCGAGGCGTAGAAGCGTCGTCTTGCCGCTCCCGTTGGGGCCAAGCACGGCGGCGAAATCTCCCTGACGTATGCGGAATGAGACATCTTCGACAGCCGGTTCGCCGCCATACGAGTACCAGGTGTCCGTAAACTCGCATACTGCCGGGCGCAGATCCGCCTCGGCGATCGACGCGTCCTGCCACAAGGTCGCCTGACCGCCCGGTTCCGATGTGGCGCCGTTCTCAGAAGTCATCGGTCACACTCCAGCGCGGTCGCCAGGCTCTCCAGGTTCACATCCATGAGGGAGAAGTAATCTTCTTCCGAGTCTCTCTCGTCAGCGGTCAGATTCTGGAGCGCGTGCAGCAGCAATATCTCTACGCCGGACTCCCGGGCCACCGTGTCGCTCAGTTGCTCCGTGTCTATCGGGCTTACAAGTACATAGCTGATACCCGCCTCGGTGATGGCGTCGGTCAGGCGCGCCAGCGCGCGCGGGCTGGGTTCGGCGCCCGGATTGATGCCGCCGATTCCGACGGCGGTGAGGCCATAACGCGCCGCAAGGTAGTTGAAGCTGTCGTGAGATGTCACGAAAGTGTCCTGAGAACAGGTTCGAAACGCGGTGACGAAACGGGCGTCAAGCGCTTCAAGCTCGGCGACGAGTGTGTCCGAGTTCGTCCGATACAGGGCTGCGCCGTCAGGATCGACCTCGATCAACCCGTCCCGGATGGCGCTAACCTGTGTGATCGCAAGGACAGGATCCAGCCAGATGTGAGGGTCAAGGTCGCCGTCGCCTTGACCGTCGCCGGAATCCGAGCCGATCTCGTCGATATCGAAATGGCGGGCCACGGTTTCGGAGCCCGCCTGCACCGTCGTTTCGGGCGCATCCCCGGCGGCCAGAAGCGCCTCTACCCAGGACTCAAAACCGAGGCCGTTGTACACGAGCAGGTCGGCGTTCGCGATGTTGCGGAGATCGCCGGGTGTGGGCTCGAAGGCGTGAGCGTCGCCCCCGGACGGGACAATGCCATCCACCTCTACGCGGTCGCCTCCAACACGCTCGGAAAAATACTCCAGCGGGTACATCGAGGCGATCACGCTTATGGTTTCGAATCTCGGGAGGCCGCCGCCGCTATCCGGCGCTTCGTCTCCGCCACACGAGACCACAAGCAGCGCAAGAACGGCCACTGCCGACGCTCCAACCGTAGTACATATGTTATTGAGATTCAGTATCAAATCTGTGCATCTAGAATCCATGTGGAAGTCGTTCCGGCAACTCAACCGGACGGGCTATCCAGGCACTTGCGGCACCGGATGAACACCTCCATCCGGTGGCCGACAATCTCGCCCTCGATCTCCCGGGTCAGGGATCGCAGGACGCGTTCCACGGTGGTGTCTCGAAACTCCTCGATGGCGCCGCAGGACGTACAGACAGAGTGGTGGTGGTGCTCGACGCGGGACGCGCTGTACATCGGCGTACCGTCGGGCAGCGCCAACTTGCAGATCAGATCTGCCTCCACGAGCAACTTGAGCGTCCTGTACACGGTCGCACGCCCAACGCCCTCGAGCTCGGCTGCGATGTCCTCGGCGGTGAATCCGCCGCCTTTTCGTTCGATCGCAGCGACGACCTGGCGTCGCTGACCTGTGATCCTGAGGCCCGCGTCTTCGAGTGTCGCGATGGCGTCGAACTGGGAAGTAGGGGTGGACGTCATGGGACTACAGGGATGTCAATTCATCGGTTAGTTTAATGATAGTTAGTATCATTTAAAAGCGATTTTACGTTCGCGCTCATTTCCAGTCAATCCCGTCATCGGCCCGTTAGACGCGTCAGCTCGCTCTCGGCGAGCTTTCGGGTGTCGGCGTCCAGGTCGTAGGTCAACGCACGGTTCAGGTCCCGGATCGCCGCGTCGAAGTCGCCTTGCTGTGCTTCCCCGAGACCCTTGATGACGTAAAGCACGCCGAGGAACTCCGGCGGCGGGTTGCTGAGCAGAGCCTGGCGGGCCTGTGAGCTTGCCTCTTCGAACCGTTGAAGCAACAGAGATTCGATCGCACGGCCGGTCAGATCCGATGAAAGGTCCCGGTTGCGGCCGGCGTCGTCTCGCCCGACGATCACCGTTATCAAGACGATTACGGCGAAGGCCGCCGCCGTCGCCGTGGCGATCACCGCTCCGGCCGGTTGCCGGACGACCGGCCGTGCGAGTAACAGGCGGTTGTTCAGTCCGTACGTGTTTTCTGTGACAACTCGCGGCGACAATCGCAGGGCGAGCAACCCGCCGGCGACAAGGCCCCCGAAATGCGCCCAGTTGTCCACGCCTGTCGTCGTCAGCCCGAACCCGATGTTGATGGCGATGATGAACGCGAGGCCCCCGAGCGAGCCGCGCGCCGACGAACCGAGCAGGGTTCGGTTGAAGTACAGGTAAACGGCGAAGGCGCCAAGCATCCCGAAGATTGCGCCGCTCGCGCCGGCGCCTACGGTCGGTCCCGCAGCGTAGCTGGCGACATTTCCCGCTACGCCCGCCGTCAGATAGATCGCCAGGAACGCCCGCCAGCCGTAGGAACGCTCAACGATCCCGCCGAACACCAAAAGGCCGATGCTGTTGGCGATGAGGTGAAACGCCCCGATATGCATGAACACCGGGAGGATAAGTCGCCAGTACTCGCCGTCCGCGATCCCCGGGCCGTATTTGGCTCCGTAGTCGATGAGGACTTCGACACTCTCAGAGCCGCCTGCGGCTTCCAGGACCAGAAAGTACACGACGTTGATCGCCAACACCGACCACATGACCGGGTTGGCTCGCAACATCGCCTTCACGCCGCCTCCCCCCGGTCGAGGCCGGAAAGAGTCCGGTTCGAACATTCAGCAAGCTCCTGTGGCGATCCAGTTGGTTGGGAGATTGGATTGAGGTCGTTGACGACGGTGAGCGTGATCTCGCCTACCTAGCCTGGCCTTTGATGTTACTTTCTTTACGCAGGCCGTCGACGGTGGGACTCTACGACTCCCGTGTTCTGATATTTCCCCTTTAGATCTTTATACTCACCAACCAGGTCGCCGAGTCGTCCATCCACACGACGGCGTATTTCATGGCGGTTTATTGATTTGATCGACCCCGGATCCGATCCCCCGCAGGCAGTCCGCAGGATTCTCGTAATCGACGACGAGGAGTCTGTCCGAATGGCGCTTCAAGCGAGCATAGAGACGTTCGGCGGTTTCGAGGTGGATACCGCTTCCGACGGCGAGATCGGCCTGGAGATGATCGCCCGAGACCGGTACGACGCGGTTCTGGTCGATCTCATCATGCCCGTCATCGACGGGTTCGAAGTTCTACGTCAGCTCCGGGAGTTTGGCGCCGCTGACCGGCCTGAGCGGGTCGTTCTGGTGAGCGGAATGGTGGACCCCGCCTTGCAGGGAAATGTCCGCGAGCTCGGCGGCGACGCGATCCTGGGCAAACCGTTCCGGCTCGACGACCTTCGACATCTGCTGGTCGACGACCTGGACCCCATGTGACCTGATCGGCGTCTGGAAACATCGGACGCTACTTGTTCCAGAGTTGTTCCAGGTGATAGCGAGGCTGCCAGCCGAGTTGTTGTCGCGCCTTCCTATTACTGAACTTCCCATGCGGCATGTCTGTGAACACCATGTACGTCTCCGCCCGGCCTGGCAGCCGTTCGAGTGGGAGCTCAACGGCGCACCGGATCGCTTCACCGGCGTCCGGCCAGGCAATGCTGTAGGGAACCAGGTCATTTCCTACAGATTCTCTCCCCCCGCCCCCCGGTCCGTGGGTTACATCGCCCGGGTCGTAAAGGTGGTAGAAAAGTAACGTCTGTAGATAGATATCGTGACGGGTCGTGAAGACGCGATCTATCTCCTGCCCCAACGCCTTCGTGTGAGCGTAAAGGCGCGTGCCGGGTTGGGGTGGCATGTCAGGGTTGAGATCGAAATCCCAGTCCTGGTACCCCGGCCCCGCCAATTGAAAGTGCGGCCCCGTGTTGATGACGCGTTGAATTCCGTGAGTTACGGCGGCGACCATCATGTTGTAGTTGCCACGGGTGTTGACGTCGAAAGCCACGCGGCGGTGGGGTCGCAGGACGGACAGGTTGACGATGGCGTCCATTCCCTCGGCCGCATCCACGACGTCGTCCAGCGAAGACACATCGATCTGCCGCCACTCGTGGGTCGTCGCGGGCGGTTCGCCGATGTCCGTGATGCGCAGCCGGTGGCGGTCGCCAAGCGCCTTTACGACCCAGGGGCCGAGCATCCCGTTTCCGCCAAGGATCAGGACATTCATCGGGCAGAACCCTGCCTTTCCCAGAGTCCGAGCACCGACGCCGCACCGTTGAGAAGAAAGCGGGGCTCCGGTATCGGGGATTGCACGTGGATGGTTCTAAACGAGAGGGGGGCGGGCGATTGCGCTGATTCGGCACCGGCCGCCAGATCGGCGACAAGAGCGGCGTTGATGGCGACCCGGAGATCGTCTTCCGCCAGAGCGGCCGACTCGCCCGACGCCGTAGCCGCCCCGGTGTCGCCTTTGACAAGTGGGAAGCCTAAACGCAGGTTTGCGATCTTTATCCCGCCTTCCCTCCCGAACTCCCGGCAGACGAATTCGCAGAGGTGCGCCCCGAGGATCAGCGGTTCCACCTCAGGCAACGGCCGCCAGTTTTCGGTCACGGTCAGATGTGGCGGATAGTCTGCGAGCAAGCGGAGCGTGCTCAGATTTACGAACCTCGGCACTCCGGCTTCGCGTGCAGCGAAAAGCAGGTTGTACGTGCAGCGCGTGTGCATATCAAGCAGGTCAGACGGACCGGCGAAGTGTCCGCCGTATCCGATGTGCACGATCGCATCGATCCCGTCCACGAGCCGGTCTGTCGCTTCATCGTCGCCAAGCTCACATCCAGTAACACCGGCGTTGCCCTCGGCGTGCGCGGGCAGGTCTGTGAGTGTCAGATCGTGATCGGACCCTAACAAACGTACTAGGGACGCGCCAAGATCGCTCGTGGCCGAGGTCAGTAGGAGTCTCAACATTGTCTCCAATTCCCCGGGTGGTGCTCAGGGGAGTACGACTTCCGGGGGCCGGACCAGCTTAGGCGCGCACAAAGTCCACCTCAAGCGGATCGCCAGTCATTTCGGTGACATCACCTCGAGAGCCCGGCCGATGCGTCTCGGCCGCTTAATCGCCCCGCGCTCATATTCGCGGGATGACGCGACCACGGGAGATTCTCGCGAGATTTGCCGCACGAGTGATGATTCCTGACGGGAAGGCCTTGAATCTCGGGAGCCAATTCGGGGAAAGCCAGGCGCCAATTCAGGTTCAGGGCTGAGACAAAAAATCCCCCGGACAGATGCGTTCGGGGGATAGTTCTGCTAACGGCAGGCCGCTTCGGCATAACTCTCGTCGCCGCCGACTCGTTGCGGGCATATGCGATTCGTTACGCGCAATGTCCGGGTCATTTCAAGGGCTACGGCTCGATACCAAGCCCGTCCGCAGCGGCGATCAACCGACGGAAGGCTGACACCGTTCGGGCCCAGCCGCTTCGGATGACGCCAAGACGGCGCCCACTAGTGTGAATCGGGGTCTTTGTACTGATTTCCATGAAACATTTCCGCTTTTCTGTACCGGAGCCGAGGTCGTCGCGTCCCGGAAGCGGAGGAGAAACAAAAAACCCCCGGGACTTGTGTCCGCAGGGGCAGTACAGAACGCTGTCTGGGTTCGAATTAACGTCGATCAGCGCGCTCTTGTAACACCCCCACGGGTGGTACAACAACAGGCGCAGCTGGTCGAGAGGTAAAGCATCGTGCCGGAATTATACCCCAATCGCCGTGAATGCAATACAGGCATTGTCGCGACCACCGCGCTGCTGCGGGTAACCCGGCATGCCGTGGCACGCCAACGGTGTCGAGGCTCCACCAATCATTCGGCTCTCATTCAAAGGCCGAACAGCGCCGCAGCGTTGCCGCCGAGCACGCCGGCCAGTTGCGATTCGCTCAGTCCGGCCTCCCGCGCGCCGCGTAACGCCCTGCCCTGCCGTAGCAAGGGGAAATCGCTGCCGAACATGACCCGCCCGTGTCCGGCCGCCGTCTCGGAAACGGCATACACATCCGGCCGATACAGGAACGGCGTCGCTGCCGAGTCGAAGTAGACATTGGTCAGGGCACGGGCGACCTCCGGCATCAAGGAGTAAAAAGGCAGTCCACCGCCGAAATGGGCGAACACGAACGCAACTTCAGGAAATGCGACGGCGAGCCCGAGCAAACGGTCGGGGGTTGTGGCGCCCTTTCCGGGGTAGGTGTGGCCCACCGGTTCCGAGGCGTGAATCAGGACAGGCACCGCTGCCTCTTCCGCCAGTGCCATCAGTCGACTTAGCCGGGCGGGTTCATCCGGG
>JAQBUX010000059.1 GCA_027623795.1 Chloroflexota bacterium | reverse complement strand
CGGCATCTGGTGTATTGAGCGGAGACCTGCCATCGGGGATCGTCGTCCTGCAGGAACTGACGCCGTGCGTCGGAGGTATGGACGAGGGCCGGGCCATGATGGAACTGATTCATGACGTGGCCCCTGGGGCTCAGCTGAAGTTCCACACCGGGTTTGGAGGAGCCGCCTCAATGGCGCAGGGAATCCTTGATCTGCGGACGGCCGGGGCCGACGTCATCGTGGACGACATCGGTTACCTGACCCAACCGTTCTTCCAGGACGGCGTGATCGCCCAGGCCGTCGACACCGTGGTGGCGGCCGGCGTGGCGTACTTCTCGGCGGCCGGAAACTCAGCGGACCAGTCCTACGAGTCCGTTTACAGATCCGGCGGAAGTTACGCGTTCGGCGAATTCTCCGGCGGGACGACATTTTTCGGCGGTATCGCGCACGATTTCGACCCCGGTGTGGGCGTGGCAGATTTTCAGCGCATCACCCTGCCGACGGGAATCACCAATATCACCGTTCAGTGGGATGAGCCGGCGTTTTCAGTGAGTGGCGGCTCTGGATCCACAAATGACCTTGATTTTTACCTGTTCGATGATCCGGTAATCTCAGTTCTCTTGGGAAGCGCTAGCGGGTCGCTTGGGGGAGACCCGGTCGAGTTTCTCAGTGTATTAAATACGGGTGCGTCGGCGACTGTGAATTTGGGCATCTTCAACTTTTCAGGGCCCGCGCCGAGCCGCGTCAAGTACATCCACTTCTCCCCGGCCACGATAGTCGACTTCCCGACCAACAGCAGCACGATCTTCGGCCACGCGAACGCAGCGGGAGCGGGATCGGTGGCGGCGGCCTACTACGCCGCTACACCGGCATTCGGCACCTCGCCTCCGGTTGCCGAAACGTTCTCTTCGGTCGGCGGGACGCCAATCCTATTCGACATCAGTGGCAATCCTGTAAACATTGAACGGCAAAAACCGGACTTTACGGCCGTCGACGGAACCGACACTACATTCTTCGGCTTCGACATAGAGCCCAACGGTTTCCCGAACTTCTTCGGGACGTCGGCCGCCGCCCCGCATGCGGCCGCGGTCGCGGCCCTGATGCTGGAGGTCGACCCAACTCTGACACCGGCAGGTGTCTACTCAACACTGGAGTCTACTGCCGTCGATATGGGGGCAGCCGGGTTCGATTCGGTCTCGGGATTTGGGCTGATCGACGCGGCCGCGGCGCTGTCGTCACTGAGTACTCCTCCGGTTGTGAGTGCCGGAGCCGATCAGTTCGTTAACGAGGGCAGTACGGCCAACCTGGTCCCGGCCACATTCACGGATTTAGGCTCCGGTGACACGCACACAGCAACCGTCGACTGGGGTGATGGCGCAGGGGCGCAGGTTGCGACGGTCAACCAGTCAGCGAAGACAGTTTCGGGGAACCACACCTACACGGATAACGGGATTTTTACCGTGACCGTGACCGTCACCGATAACGATGGAGACGTCGGCTCGGACACGTTGAGCGTCACCGTTTCCAACGTCGTTCCACTGGCCGACGCGGGCGGGCCATACTCCGCGCCCGAGGGAGACATCGCCGTTGCGGGAGCCGGGACGGACCCGGGCAGCGCCGACGTCCTCACCTTTGAGTGGGATGGCGACTATGACGGGAGCACGTTTGTCCCCGATGCGGCGGGCGTTGACCTTACCGCGCCTGTGATCGCGTACGCGGACAACGGCAGTTTTGTCATGGCGCTCCGAATCACGGACGACGACGGCGGTACCAGCGTCATAGCGACCTCTACCGTGACCGTGATCAACGCCAACCCAACGGTGGTCACACCAGATCAATTCGTCTAGATCGGGTCATCGTTCGATCCGTCGTTCGCATTTTCCGATCCCGGTACGGATGACACACATACGGCGACCATCGACTGGGGCGACGGGTCGTTGATCGAAATCGGAATAGTTGATCAAGTTGCTGGCACGATCTCGGGTAGTCACGCATATGTCGGTACAGCTACATCTACGGTGACCGTCATCGTGACCGACGATGACGGCGGGGTCGGCTCAGACTCGATGGTGCTGACCGTGAACGCGCCGCCTGTCGCGACGTCCGGCGCCGACCAGAGCGTGGCTGAAGGCGCGCTCCTCGTTCTCAGCCCTGTCACGTTCACGGACCCTGACATCGGTAACACTCACACGGCAACGGTCGATTGGGGTGACGGATCACCGCCCGAGCCCATCACCGTCGATCAGGTCGCTGACAAGGCGACCGGTGCTCACGTCTACTCGGACGACGGCCTGTACGGCGTGTCTCTGGTCATCGACGACGGGTCGGGAGGGATCGGCGCTGCGTCGTCCACGGTAACGGTGCTTAATGTCGCGCCGGTTGTAACCGCGGGTGCGGACATATCGCTGCAAACCGGCGGTCTGGCAACTCTCAGCGGTTCGTTTACGGACGCAGGCACGGCGGACACCCACACGGCGACCATCGACTGGGGCGACGGCAATTCAGACCCCGGGGCCGTGGACCAGAGTGCGGACACCGTTGCCGGAACACATACGTACGCCAGCGCCGGGAACTTCACGCTGTCACTGCTCGTCACGGACGACGACGGCGGCGCCGCGACCAGCACCCTGGCCGTGATCGTCACATCACCGCCGCCACCTCCTCCGCCACCTCCTCCTCCTCCGCCGCCGCCGTCACCGCCGCCGTCTTCTGACCCTCCGGCCGCGGTCATATCCTCCCCTTCCGTTCCGCAGGTGGTGACCGCAACCCCCGGCGACGGCCAGGCCACCGTTTCGTGGATCGCGCCCGCCAGCAACGGCGGGAGCCCGATAACCGCTTACACGATATTTACGTTCACCGGCGGACCGACCGTGACGGCGGTCGGGACCGTCACGAGTTTCGATGTGACGGGCCTAACGAACGGCGTGCCCTACTTCTTCAACATGCAGGCGGTCAACGCCGTCGGCACAAGCATCGTGTCCGAGGACAGCCCCACGGTGGTCCCATTCGGGCCACCGAACGCACCCACCCAGGTCTCCGCGATCGCAGTCGCCGATAGCGTCGAAGTGTCGTGGAGCCCGCCGGACGACGATGGCGGGAGAGCTGTGACCGGGTTCACCGTGACTGGGACGTTGGTTTCCGGCGATGGTGGCGTTAGCGGCGGAACGGTCACGGCCACCGTCGAGGCCACCGCCGGTTCGGCGACGATCGCAGGACTCCTTCCGGGCGGTACCTACGACTTCGTCGTCACCGCGGCAAACGAGGCCGGCCCGGGGCCAGCATCGGCGCCCGTCTCTGTCACGCTCCCGGGGACGGACGCACCACCCGGCGGAACAGGTTCGTCAGCCCCGGGCACGCCGATACAGGGCAGCGACGATGAGCTCGACGACCTCGGCACCGCACTCAGCGACGTTCTGGGAACAACCGTCGATGTGGTCGACGCGCCGATCGATCTGAGCGTTAATGACGGCATCGGCGGTCTGACCATACCGCTGGACGGGGCGTCGGGCGCGTCTGTCATCGATGGCGACTTGAACGTGACGTTCGGCGGCGTATCGCTTGCGACGACGGACGGCGTCGGGACGGCCGGAATCGATCTGGGCGACGGCCTTTCGGTGCAGGGCGGGGCGCAGCTCGCCGTGTCAGACAGCGGGATCCGGGTCAACATTTCCGATCCCTTACTGGTGTACGCGCCGGCAGCGCCGGACGCGTCAACGCTTTCGGGAGGCAGTTCAGACGTCACCGATATCGGCAGTTCGTTCCAGGTAGGTCTATCGACGCTTGTGGCTGGCGGGAGTTTGTCGGTCAGCTACTCGAAGGATGGCGCCGCGTTTTCGGGCAGCGTCGGCGTCGCGTTCCGTCTGGAGGCGGAGAACGCGAGCGGCGCCATCGAGGACCCTGTTAACGACGTGGCCTTCGTCGTCTCGGTGACAAAAAATGGCATCAGTAATGCCGATCTGGGTACAAACCAGGCCTCGCTCACCGTTAGCCGGACCTGGTACGAGGCCAAGCTGGCGCAAAAGAAGTCGATAGTCATCGTGAAACAGAACGATGACGGCCAAACCTTCCACGCCGTTGCCACCTGCGTCGTCGACGGCGATGTCGTGCACTGCACGGCCATGTTCACGGGCGACGCCGGTGGATTCTCGACATTCGGTCTCGTGGCGCTCGCCCTCGTGGTCGATGTCTCGCCCGGTCCAGTTGGAACCCCGACGCCGGGACCGTCGATCGTGCCGAACCCGGACGTGACATCCGACCCGGTGATCACTCGGGGTGAGTCGGCGCCGTCGTCCGCAATCACGCCGACACCGACGCCGACGGCATCACCCACGCCTGCTCCGCAACCGGAACCAACGGCGACAAGTGCGCCGCAACCGTTGCCAACCCCAATACTCCCGATAGGCGGCGGCAGTGGCGGCAGCTCAGCGCCCTGGGCCTGGATAATCGTCGGCGTGATCGCGCTGGCCGTCGTTCCGGGCATCGGCGCTGCAGTCCTGCGCTCACGCAGAGGGTCGGCGGCGGGTTAGCCGGAATCCGGGTAGCGATCGGTGCGCTTTGGTTTGCGCGGGGTTTCCTGGATTCCCGACTACTCGGGAATGACGGGGAGGGTGAGAGTACGGGTGGATTGGTGATCGCCGATAAAACCCGGGGTGCCGACCGGCGCGACGCCCCCCGCTCCCGGCCCTACCCCCAACTCCAGCGCGTCCAGCCGCTGACGGAGTTCTCGCCCGTTACGACGAGCGCGCCCGTACCCTCATGCCCCTCCGCTTGCAGGCGGAAAGAATCTACGGCGCAGGTCTGCGGCTCAACGCAGATGGCGCGATCCGGCGAGTAGACCTGCAGGTGCGAGACGTTGTCGGACGACGTAATCGACAACGTCGGCCCGCCCGGCCACTTGAGCGTGGATACCGAACCCTCCTTCACGCGGAAGCAGTGATCCAGGCTGTCGACCTCCGGCGTCACCGGAGATCGGAGATCGGTCGGACCCTCAGGGGTGAGCTGCCGGCCGGTCGACGTCATCTCATCGTCCAGCTCCCAGACGATCTCCTGCCCGGGGATGTGTACGAGAGCGGGGCCGTTGCCGAGGTCGCGCCGGAACCAGGGATGCCAGCCGAGCCCGAACGGGAAGTCGAACCCGCCGGAATTGGTGATGGTGAACGACTGCAACAGCGACGGCCCTTCTAGCTTCACCTCGTACTCAAGAAATCCCGGGTAGGGCCATGGCGGAAAGAGCTTCAGAGCGAGGTGCGCGGCTGACTCGGAGAACCCCAGATTGCTCCAGACGCGTTTGCGTACCGTCCCGTGCATGGCGTGTCGGCCGCTCGTGATTGGCAGTCTGTGTGCGACCGCGCCATCGACATACAGTTCACCGTCACGGATGCGATTCGGCCACGGCGCCATGATGAAACAGCCGGTGCCGCTCTCGACATTACGCGGGTCGTGTGGGCCGTCCCCACCCGAGATCAACTCGAATCGGTCGTTCCCGGCAACGGCCTGAAGTGACCGCAGGCTCGCGCCGGCAAAAGGCGAGATGACCGCCCGGCCGTGTTCGTTCTCAAGGATGATCGTGTCGTCAGCCATGTGATCGCGCTATTCCCTACGTCCTTCGGGGCTATGTGAGAGGTCACGAAGCACTGGAGGTCAGGCGTTGTTTTCCAACAGTTCCACCCAGTTACCGTCCGGGTCTTCGATCATCGAAATGCGTACACCGGGGCGGACATCGCGGGGCTCAACGGCTACGGTGTAACCGGCGGACCTGCACTTATCCGTCAACGCGTCCAGATCCGGGACCGTGATCGTCCAGTAACGGATGCCGGTCGCCCCGCCAGGCCCGCCGCCGTGATCCCTGTTCTCCGACACGACGTCGTGCTTCACGATTTTCACCAGGGTCGTACCGCACATAAGGCGATGCATCGTCCCGCCGCCGACCGGCGTATCTGCGACGTGTTCGAAGCCCAGGGTGTCTCGATAAAACTTCAGCGCCGCCTCGGCATCTGTAACGACGATGCCGATGTCGATCGAATCCTTGCCAAGCTCGATGCTCATTTGTTCACTCCGCCCATATGTATCGGTGTGTTTCGAGTCGTTTCGGTGGTTCTAATTCTTCCGGCCACCACGATCAGGCAGTTCGGGCGCCACCCCTACGTTCGCCGGCTCCATTGCGCAGCCGTTCAACACCATGCCCATCATCAGGTAGTAGCCGATGGTCATCATCGTTTCGATCAGAAGCTGCTCGCCAAGTTCATCGCGTGCAGATGCGAACGTTGCGCCCGAGAGGACTCGTTCTGTGACGAGTTCACGCCCCATTTCGACGATCACACGTTCCCGGTTGCTGCAAACGGAGAGGTCGCCGCCTGTACGTATCGCCTCGATCACGCCGTCTGACACACCGACAGTACGCGCCGTCACGGAGTGAGCGCTCCATACGTATTCGATCGGAAATTCGCTGGAGGCGACGAGCGCCGCAATTTCGTAATCGTGATTCGACATGTTCGAGCGGAGTTGGTCGTTCAACTCGGTCGAACGGGAAGCGATCAGCGGTGAGTACATGATCATCGACTGTGGAGCGTTGATGCGCCCTCGTGAGCTAATGATCTTGTCGAACTCAGCCAGGCCCTCCTGCGGAACCTGGCTACGTTCTGTAATCGGTGTCAGTCGCGGCATCGTTCAACCTCCAGGCGCTATCTGGGATGGCTTTCGCGTTGTTCCGGCTGTCACGCCGCACATTCCGACGTGTTCGCTCCTGACGTCGCCTTATTGGCGTCATCATTTGATTGCGGAGCGAACCTAACACAACCGCTTACGCGTAGATCAGGGGCAAATCAGGGACCCGTCAGACGTGCAGGACTTCGGTGTAGATTGGCGGTCTCGCGAGATTTGCCGATCGAAGACACTCGTTAAGATGCCCGTCCCACAAGCAGGGACGCTCAACGATAACGGAGGGACACAGTTGCCAAAGTACGTGATGTTGCCACCACTCGACGACCTTCGCAGGGAGTGGGCGCGCCGCCTGTCCGACACGCTCCCGGAGTTCGAGGTCGCCTTGCCGGAGACCGATGAGGAGGCGGCTGAAGAGCTTAAGGACGCCGACGGAGCGTACGGCTGGATCCCTCCAGAGGCGCTGGCCGGCGCGACGAAATTGAAGTGGCTCCAGAACCCGGACGCAGGACCATTCCTCGGCTACTACTACAAAGAGCTGGTGGAAAGCCCGATCGTTATCTCCAACCCGCGCGGCATCTACTTCGATCACATCAGCCATCACATCATGATGTTCATGCTGGCGTTGTCCCGTGGGTTGCCTTACTGGGTAGACGCGCAGAAAAAGGCGCGCTGGGACAAGGACGCCCGCAAGCACGGCTACGTCAATTTGCCGGACTCGACCGTGCTGATAAACGGCGTCGGCGGAATTGGCGCCGAGACGGCCCGGCTTTGCTCGGAGTTCGGGTGCCGCGTTATCGGCATCGAGCCGCGGTCGGAGGTCGACTCGCCTGCGGAACTCCACGAGCCGGAGGAGCTCGATTCTCTGTTACCGGAAGCTGATTTCGTGGTGACCACGGTCCCGCACACCCCGGAAACAGAGGGCATGTGGAACGCTGAACGCTTCCGGCTGATGAAGAACTCGGCCTACTTCATCAACATCGGCCGCGGTAAGACGGCGAAGATCGAGGACCTGGCGGACGCGATCGAGGCGGGAGAGATCGCCGGCGCCGGGCTGGACGTGTTCGAGATCGAGCCGCTTCCTTCCGACCACAGACTGTGGGGGATGGAGAACGTCTTGATAACGCCGCACGTAGCGGTGGCCGATGCCGAGAACATCCCGGAGCGACGCTACGAGATCATCCTGGAGAACGCGCGCCGCTTCCTGGACGGTCGGGAGTTCGTCAACGTCGTGGACAAGGAGAAGTGGTACTAGAGGGCGCGATCCGAGAAGCGGACGTGGGCCAGACGATCCTGACCTATGAAGCTGTCTCCCCTCACCCCAACCCTCTCCCCATGAAGATGGGGACGGCTTCCTTCTCACAGCGGGAGAAGGTGCAGGATGAGGGAGAATTTTCGCGTTCTGTCATGGCCAGGTATGCGAGATAACACTTGGCCTTTCACGCGTTATCACCCTTCAGCGTTCCCGGCGATATCGGCGGTCTGACTCCTCGATCGGCACATCGTTGGCGCTCATGTCCCGCCTCGCCATCAGGCCGCTGTCGTCGAACTCCCAGTGCTCGTTGCCGTGGGTGCGGAACCACTGGCCGGAGGCGTCGTGGTACTCGTACTCGAAGCGCACCGAGATCTTGTTGCCCGTGTAGGCCCACAGCTCCTTCATCAGGCGGTAGTCGAGCTCCTTCTCCCACTTCCGGGTCAGGAACTCGCGGATGGCGTCGCGACCCTTGAAGAACTCGCCACGGTTTCGCCAGTCGGAGTCCTCCGTATAAGCCAGCGCCACCCTGTTGGGATCGCGGGTGTTCCACGCGTTCTCGGCCGCCTTCACCTTGGCCAGTGCCGTCTCCTCCGTAAACGGAGGCTTGATGTCCGTCGGTTTCGGTGTCGTCGTGTTTTGCATGGTTCTCTCTCCGGGCGTGTGCGTCGTGAAGGCGTCGTGTTTCTTGGTGAGACCCGCCCGAATCGAAGACTAGTGCGGGATAGCGCCTCATTTGTCGTTGCTTACGCGGACGGTGTTCGATTTCTTCTGCCGACGGCCTCCAGAAATCGGAATGCGGATCGGGACGGGAGTGCGACATACCCGCTGATTAGCAGGACGATGCCGACGCCGACCGCGCCGGATTCCGCCACGGCAAGTCCTGCGCCGAACAGCACGAGGAATATGAGCAGAAACGGCGCGCCCACAGGTAGCCAGGTGATCGCCAGGCGGCGAAACGGAAGGTCTGTCCGGGCCATACCGTACACAACCAGCGCGCCACCGGTGAGCGCAAGGTACGCCGCGAACTCCAGGGTCAGCAGCGTCCGCCACCCGGACGTGAACGTCAGAAAGGCCAAGAGTATTGCGGAGGCCGCAACATGTGTGATTCCGATGCGCGTAATTTCGGCGGGCGGGCGGGCGATGTTCATGGGCGGATCAGGGGTTGGCTGACGGGCGTGTGATCGATGAACCGGCGGACGAAACGTCCGGTTTGCCGGCCGCCCGTCAGACGTTTGATGCGACTGAGCGCACGACGGGCGCAACCCGCGCGCGCCCGAAGAGTTGACCACTTGTTCCGTTCAGTCATTCGGGGCACGCGCCTCAACGCGGGGGCGTCGCCTCGACAAGCCGGCGAGCGCCGGGCCCGCGTGCGCCCATCACGTCACCCGAGTTGAATAGGCCGCACGACTCCAGAGAAAGGCAGCCGCAGCCGATGCAGCCGTTAAGGTTGCTCCGCAACCGTTCGAGTTCGGAGATTCGATCGTCGAGAACGGCCCGCCAGGTACTCGAAAGCCGTTCCCAGTCATCAAGTTTTGGCGTCCGCGTTTCCGGCAATTCACCGAGAGCCGCGATTATCTCCTTCAGGGAGAGGCCGATCACCCGGGCAGCGCGAATGAACGCCACACGTCGTAACATCTCGCGGGCGTACCGACGCTGATTGCCGTTGGTGCGCCGTGAGGAGATCAGCCCCTGGGATTCGTAAAATCGGAGCGCTGAGGTCTGAACCCCGCTTCGCGCTGCGAGTTCGCCTACGGTCAGATAGCTGGCTGGGGACGGCAACAAAAGATCTCCGAAACATGTGTTGACTTAAAGTGTACTTGAGGTTGTAAGGTGCCCCGCATGAATAGATCAACAGTTGAAGAACCCGGCCTCGGGTACGACGATCTGCCGAGATTGATGACGCTCATGACGGGCGACGAAAAGCACTCATTTAGCGCCACATCCACGCTTGACGTGTTGTGGGTGCTCTACAGCCAGGTTCTGAACGTCAATCCGTCCAATCCGAACGACCCTGGCCGGGACCGTTTTCTGCTCTCGAAGGGCCATGGACCGATGGCCTACTACGCCGTGCTTGCGGCAAAGGGCTTCATACCGGTCGAAACGTTGCCGACGTTCGCCAAATACGACTCGATCCTCGGAAAGCACCCGGACGGGGTGCTTGTTCCCGGCGTCGAGATCGGGAGCGGCTCACTCGGGCACGGCTTGCCAATAGCGGTCGGGATGGCGAATGGCCTTAGAGCCCGTGGCGCCACATCGCAGCGCGTATTCTGCCTGGTCGGTGACGCCGAATCCGGCGAGGGAAGCGGCCATGAGGCGATCGCATTGGCGGGGCGTCTCAAGCTGGGCCAGCTTACCGCCATCGTGATCGACAACAAGTCTGACTCCAACGGCTGGCCGGGCGGCATCAGCACCCGTTTCGCGGTCGAGGGCTGGTCGACATCCGACGTGGACGGGCGCGACCACGGCGCCATCCACGAGGCCCTCGTGACACCACATAGCGACCGACCCCACGTCGTCGTGGCGTCCGTCGAGCCGAAGAGTTAAACGCCATGACAACCATGCGAGAGCGATTCACCGCAGTCACGTCCGAACTACTGGACAGCGATCCCCGAATGGCGCTGATCCTTGCGGACATCGGCGTCGCCCAGTTCAGGGAGAGCGGAGTCGTCGACAGGCACCCGGGGCGTGTCGTAAACGTCGGGATCAGGGAGCAGCTGTTGATCAGCTTCGCCGCCGGCATGGCGAAGGAAGGGTTTCGCCCGATAGCCCACTCCTATGCGCCGTTCCTTGTTGAACGACCGTGGGAGCAGATCAAGCTGGATTTCGGTCACCAGGGGGTGAGTGGGATCCTCGTATCGATCGGCGCCACCTTCGACGAGGCGGACTGGGGGAGGACTCACCAGGCGCCGGAAGACGTTCAGCTTCTTTCCATGCTCCCGGACTGGCGTATCCACGTGCCGGGACACCCGGACGAGGTAGAGGCGATGCTCAGGGCCGCCGCGCCCGAGGATGGCTGCGTTTACATCCGGACATCTATCTCGACCAACAAGCGCGCCTACCCGATCAAGGGGGGCCGCTTCTCGTCCGTGAAGACCGGTTCGGGAGACGCACCCACCGTAATCGCTGTGGGGCCGATGCTCGACGTTGTCAGTGAGGCCACCGCTGATCTCGACGTGACACTGCTGTACGCCAACACAATTCAACCTTTTGACGGCGAGACGTTGTTATCGGTCCTGCAAGCGCCTGAGGTTGTGCTGGTGGAGCCGTACTTGCAGGGGACCTCGGCGGCAGAGGTGTCACGAGCCTTGCAGTCAAGGCCGCATCGACTTTTGTCACTCGGAACCTCCCGAAAAGAGAACCGGCATTACGGGACAAGCGCGGAGCACTTCGCCGCCAGCGGCCTGGACGTCTCGGGAATCCGATCTCAGATAAACGAATTCGTACGGCAACGTGTAGCGGTGTGAAAAGCGCTATGGCCCTGAGCCGCTAATCCGTCCTGTTACACCTCGTCCGTCCGGTTGCCGAGGAAAAACGGCGGTCGGCGCGTCCGGTGTGAGCGCGAATTTGACGCGTACCGGACGGCATAGTGCTTCGGGTGCTTCGTGGTGCGTTGATTCGAAGCGAACAAGGAGACCAACCGGGACTTCAACTCGCGCGATATCCGCGATATCAACCCTCCCGGGCTTCACGATCCGGCTTTGTAAGCACCGCCAGGAGCAGCCCGAAGGCTGAGAATCCTGTCACGACGATATAAGCGGCCTGCCAGCCATCGATGAACGCAGCGCCCGCCCCAGGTATGTCGTCGATCTCATCCAGCGCGACGTCGAACCCCCGCGCCGCCATGACTCCAACCACGACCGCCGACGCGACCGCCTGCCCGGTCACATTTCCGACGTTTCTCGCCAGGTTGGTCAAAGCGCCGACGACCCCAAACTGGGAACTGTGCACGGAGCCCATGATCACGCTGCTATTCGGTACGTTCCACAGCCCCATCGCGAGGCCGTTGACGAACACGATGACCATAACTACCCACATCGGTGTATCGCCGGTGATGACCGCAAAGGCTATCGCCGTCCCGATCAAAACCACGAAGCCGAATATCAGGAACGGCCTTTCTCCAAACCTGTCAGACAGGCGGCCGCTGCCCTGGGCGGCGACGCCCATTCCCAGAGCGCTAAGGAACAGCACGAGCCCGGCCGTACCCTCGGTCAGGCCGCGGAAACTGATCAAAAAGATCGGTAGTAAAAACCGGGTGGCGGTCGTGCCCATGAAGCCGAAAAACCGCGTCGCTATGGCCATGCTGAACACGCGATTCTTGAACATTCTGAGCTGAAGCATCGGTGAATTAATCCGAAGCTCCCAGTACACGAACCCGCCCAGCAAGACCGTGGTGCCGGCGATGCCGCCGAGGATAAAGGGCGAAAACCAGCTAACGGCAAACGGATTGTTGATGGTTATGACTAGAAGGATGATGGCCGCCGCGGACAGAAATGCGCCGATCCAATCGAAGGTCGGCGA
>JAQBUX010000058.1 GCA_027623795.1 Chloroflexota bacterium | reverse complement strand
GCGGCTCCCACCACGTCGAAACGTCGACAGGGAATTTCCCTGTGAATTCGGGCCACCCCCTCACCTTCCATGGCCGGTCCCAGCCGTTCGCCTCGTACTCGTCGACATTCTCCTGTCGCAAGGGCAGCGGCAAAAAACCGCAGGGGCCAGCGCCCTCTGTTTCAACATTTTCGGCGGGAGGGAGAGGGCGGATGCCCAGACAACCCAACCTGTGCCAGCTTGCCCGTCGCCGTCGCGAGCTTGTCCATCTCTTTGGCCTCACGCCGCTTGCGGGTGAACCTATACCCGGCACACGGTGGCGTCCATGAACGCGGTATAAATATGTAGCCACGCCGCCGTTATTCCGCGGGGTCTCGACTCGTGAGGCGATTGCCGCGTCCCGATCGGACGTGATGGTCGCGAGCGCAACCGCCGAACGGAAGTGAGCGAGCATCCACGTCCCGTCGATGGGCGCGCGGCGACGGTTTGCCCGGCGTCGTGCCTCTGCGGCAGAGCCCGTCCGTAAGTAACTACCCCGGTTTGGTCAAGGCCCCTCAATCGTGATAGCACACCGCTCAAACGCCGATAATGGTTGAAGTGATCGTCAGCGAATCGCTCGCTCGAGCCGGGGAAAGCACGGGTACTGAAGGCCGGCTTGACCTGTCAGTGGTCGCCGACGGTGGAATCGCAGTGATCCAGCGCCTGTACCAGCAAGCGCCGCTTCGGGCGCTCTTCCCGCACCCGGAGTTCGGGGAGCCGCTAACCGCTGTGCTGGTCAACTCGTCCGGCGGCGTGGTCGGTGGCGACCGGTTGACGGTGGAAGTCGAGGCGTGCGACCGAGCGGAGATACTCGTCACCGGGCAGGCGGCCGAGAAGGTGTACCGTTCCGCCGGCCGGGATGCGACGGTCACGACGACACTTAGCGCACGACTTGGAGCGTTTGTCGAATTCCTGCCGCAGGGGACGATCGTGTACGACGGCGCACGGCTCAGGCGCGTGACGACAATCGATATTGCTCCGACGGCTCGGGTGATGGCGGGCGATGCGCTCTCGTTGGGACGCGTCGCCCGCGGCGAGCGATTCACAAGTGGACTACTGCACGACGAGTGGCGCGTTCGGGTAGATGGTCGGCTCGTTTGGGCCGACGCTTTGCACCTGTCGGACGTGGGCGGGGCGGGCATCAGCGCGTCGCTCGACTCTCCGGCGGGATTCGCCGGGAATAGCGGGTACGCGACCTTCGTATACGCTGCGGCGGACGCGTCCAGGCGCCTCGAATCGGCGCGACGCTTGCTGGGTGATGCGCCGCCAGCGGTCCGAGCTGGCGCGACATCGTTCGAGGGACTGCTTGTCGCTCGCTGGCTCGGCCCCGATATGGAGGTCGTCAGAAGTGCGCTCGGTCGGTTCTGGGCAAGTTTCCGGGTGGAGGTCGGTGGCCGGCCGCAGCGAACCCCAACGATCTGGAACATTTAGATATCGAGGTGCTGACTTGGACCTTACGCCGAGGGAAAAGGACAAACTGCTCATCGCGATGGCGGCGATGGTGGCACGCAGACGCCTTGAGCGCGGCGTGAAGCTGAACTACCCGGAGGCGGTCGCCCTGATTTCCGATTTCGTGGTCGAAGGGGCGCGGGACGGGCGCTCGGTGGCGGACCTGATGTCCGCCGGTGGAACCGTCCTTACGCGGGATCAGTTGATGGAAGGAGTCGCCGAGATGATCGAAGACGTGCAGGTCGAGGCGACCTTTCCCGACGGCACGAAGTTGGTCACCGTGCACGAGCCGATCCGCCGATCAGGGTTCGCTGTATGAACGATAGGGACTCAAAAAACACCACGGTGCCCGGCCGCCTGATGATCCCGGGCGAGATCATCACGCCGGACGGCGTCGTCATGCTCAACGCCGGTCGCGTCGCGATATCCCTGGAGGTCGCCAACACCGGCGATCGAGCGGTGCAGGTCGGCAGCCACTACCACTTCTTCGAGACGAATTCGGCGTTGCGATTCGAGCGGGCGACAGCTAGGGGCATGCGGCTGGATATCCCGGCGGGGTCCGCCGTGCGGTTCGAGCCGGGGCAGTCGCGTTCGGTATCGCTGATCCCGTACGCCGGTGCGCGAATTGCATACGGCTTCAACGCGGCCGTGATGGGGCCGCTCGACGTAGCCGATACGCCAGACCGTCAATCACGGAATTCCTGAGCGATGCCGTTCGAGATGAGCCGGCGCGCCTATGCCGGCATGTTTGGCCCAACCGTCGGCGACAAAGTCCGGCTCGCCGACACCGAGTTGTTCATCGAAGTTGAAGAGGACCGGACGGTGTACGGCGAAGAGGTAACTTTTGGCGGCGGCAAGGTGATCAGGGACGGCATGGGTCAGTCACAGGCCACGCGTGCGGACGGGGCGATGGACACGGTTATCACCAATGCGCTGATCCTCGACCACTGGGGCGTCGTCAAGGCGGACATAGGACTTCGCGGGGGCCGAATCGCGGCGATCGGCAAGGCCGGCAACCCGGACGTTCAGCCGGGCGTGGACATAGTGATCGGGCCCGGTACCGAGGTGATCTCGGGCGAGGGGAAGATCGTCACGGCCGGCGGGCTGGACGTCCATATCCACTTCATCTCACCGCAACAGATCGAAGAGGCGCTCTACTCGGGCATCACGACGCTGATGGGCGGCGGCACAGGCCCCGCGACGGGCACCAACGCCACCACGGCGACCCCGGGCGGCTGGCACCTCGGCCGGATGCTTCAGGCGGCTGAGGGATTGCCGGTCAACCTGGGATTCTTTGGCAAGGGAAACGCCTCGCTACCCGGCGCCCTGGAGGAACAGGTGCGCGCCGGCGCATGCGGACTGAAGTTGCACGAGGACTGGGGTACCACGCCAGCCGCCATCGACACGTGCCTCAAGGTGGCGGACGAGATGGACGTGCAGGTGTTAATTCACACCGACACGCTGAACGAGTCCGGGTTTGTCGAGAACACGCTCGCCGCATTCAAGGGCCGGACTATCCACGCCTTTCATACCGAGGGCGCAGGCGGCGGTCACGCCCCGGACATCATCCGGGCCTGCGGCGAGTTAAATGTGATCCCCTCGTCCACGAACCCGACGAGGCCGTTCACCGTAAATACGCTGGACGAGCACCTGGACATGCTGATGGTGTGCCACCACCTCGACCGTCGGGTCCCGGAGGATGTGGCGTTCGCAGAGAGCCGTATCAGGCGAGAGACCATCGCCGCCGAGGACATCCTGCACGACATAGGTGCGTTCTCGATCATCGCCTCAGACAGCCAGGCTATGGGGCGTGTCGGAGAGGTGATCATCCGCACCTGGCAGACGGCTGACAAGATGAAGAAACAGCGAGGCCGATTGCCTGAAGAGACCGGAGACAACGACAACTTCCGGGCTAAACGATACGTGGCGAAGTACACGATCAACCCGGCCATCGCGCAGGGAGTATCGAATCATGTCGGCTCCGTCGAGCCAGGCAAACTGGCGGACCTCGTGGTGTGGTCGCCGGCATTCTTCGGCGTGAAGCCGGACCTTGTGCTCAAGTCCGGGACGATAACGGCGGCGCGCATGGGCGATCCGAACGCTTCGATACCCACGCCGCAACCCTCGCACTACCGGCCGATGTTTGGAGCGTTCGGCCGGTCGATGACGGCCGGGTCGGTGTCCTTCGTCTCCGCCGCCGCACTCGAGTCAGACCTGCCGGGAAAGCTGGGCCTGGAACGGGAGCTGGTGCCGGTGAGCAACACCCGCTCGGGCATCGACAAGCGGTCCATGATCCACAACGACAGCCTGCCCGTGATGGAGGTCGATCCCGAGACGTACGAGGTGCGGGCTGACGGTGAGCTACTGACCTGCGAACCGGCGTCGGTGCTGCCGATGGCGCAGAGATATTTTCTGTTCTAAGGAGTGAAATTCCGACAACTCTATCCGTCGAAATAGAGTGAAATTCCAAATCGACCATTGCATGTTGTCATGTTGTAGAGGTGGGGCTTGCTCCACCCACCGCCGTCCCGGGCTTGCTCCGCCCGCCGCCCGGCCTGAGCCCGTCGAAAGTTGGTCGAGTGACCATCGTTGTCGAAGCTCGCCGAAGAACCCCGTCTCCCGGCGGGAGAGGGTAAGGTGAGGGAGAAGTGTTTGCCATCCACACACCCTGGACCACGATGAGGCGCGCCGTGCATATGGCCGCGGCCGGAAGATGGCCCGAGGCCGACGCAACGGGCACTCTGACCCTCGTGTTCGACGACCGGCATCGCCGCCGCGTCCGGCTTACGACGGACGACGGCGCCGACCTGCTTCTCGACTTGCCGCGGGCGGTAGCGCTTGCCGATGGCGACGGTTTGCTGTTGGATGATGGCGAGTGGCTCCGCGTCGCTGCGGCGCCTGAACCGTTGTTGGAGGTCGTCGCAGTCTCCCCGCAACATCTGGCACGACTTGCCTGGCACATCGGTAACCGGCACTTGCAAGCTGAACCGTTCGAGGACCGCATACGCATCCGCCCGGATCACGTCGTGGCGGAGATGTTGCGCGGCCTCGGGGCGGAGGTTCGAGACGTGACGCAGCCCTTTCAGCCGGAGGGCGGCGCTTACGACCAAAAATCTGATCCCGGATCTCACGCCGGATCTCAGCAGGCCGGGCATACCCATGCCTGAGTCCCCTGGCTCCCCTGACTCCAGGGACGCGACGCGCCAACTATTACGCCTTCAGGCGTGGCTGTCGCCGGCATTTCCTGTCGGCGGCTTCAGCTACTCCCACGGACTTGAGGAAGCCGTAGCGGCGGGAGATGTGACGGACGTCGACGGGCTATTCGCATGGACGGAGGCGGCGGTGTCGTTCGGAACAGGGCGTGTCGATGGGATGCTGCTGGTGACCGCATGGCAGGCGGTCGCCGAGAGCGGCACCGACCGGCTGATGGAGATCGCCGTCATAGGAGCGGCAATGCGCGGCGCAGCAGAACTGGCGCTGGAAAGCCTCGCTCAGGGCGCTGCATTTCTCTCGACGGTACAGGCGGCATGGCCGAACCCGGCGGTGGAGGCCGCGGTTACGGAGCTTGAAGAATCCGGCATCCGGCCAGCCCTGCCGATCGCCGTTGGGATCGTATGCGCGTGTCACGACGTACCGGTTGAGTCGGCGCTCCCGATGTATCTGCAGTCGTTTGCGGCGGCAATCGTGTCGGCAGGGGTAAGGCTCATCCCACTGGGCCAGACCGACGGTCAGAGCGTCGTCGCAAGGCTGCAACCGGCGATCGAGCGAGCGTCTGAAGCAGCGCTCAACACACCGTTCGAGGACATCGGCGGCGGCGCGCCGATGATCGATCTTGCATCGATGTCGCACGAGACGCGTGACGGCAGACTGTTCCGGTCGTGACTTCATCCACAAACGGCCGAAACGCATCGACAGGACCATTACGACTCGGTATCGGCGGGCCGGTGGGCTCCGGCAAGACGGCGCTCGTCGAGGCGCTCTGCCGGCGGTTCCGGGACGAGTTTGAGTTGTTCGTCATTACGAACGACATATACACCCGTGAGGACCAGGAGATTCTGACCCGCGCCGGCGCGCTGCCCGCCGAGCGAATCATCGGGGTGGAGACCGGAGGCTGCCCCCACACGGCGATCCGGGAGGACGCTTCGATCAACCTGGAGGCGATCCGGGAGATGTCGGCGAGATTCCCCGGCGCTGACCTCGCGATGATCGAGTCGGGGGGCGACAACCTTGCAGCGACCTTCAGCCCTGAACTGGCGGACCTGACGATCTACGTGATCGATGTTTCCGCGGGCGACAAGATTCCGCGCAAGGGCGGTCCCGGCATCACGCGGTCAGACTTGCTGGTCATTAACAAGATCGACCTCGCGCCCTACGTGGGCGCAGACCTGGGCGTGATGGAGCGGGATGCCGGGCGGATGCGTGGCGACAAGCCGTTCGTGCTCACGAATCTCAAGGACGGCACGGGTGTCGACGAAGTGACGCAGTTCGTCCGTCACGCCGGCGGGCTGGGCGTGTGACGGACTGCCCGTTGTTGGTGGTATGACCCGTTGTGGGCCTCATCGTACGGCTCGATATCGCTACCGCGGCCGACCAGCGATGCGTAGTAGGGGCGGCTGACTACCCGCCCTTCGCCCATCATCCAACAGACCCGGGAACGTTGACATGTATGTTTCAAGGGGGGCACTGACGATTGGGATCAAATCGGCCCCAGTGCTCCCGGTGGTCGGGTCTGGCAGCGGGGGTTTCATGACCGGGTGATCAGCGGGAGTTGGACATAGCACGCGAGTGGGTGCTATTCAAGGACGAGAAACGCCTGATGATACCCGCGGGAGGTGGGCGTCATCCAAGGAGCCGCGCTCACCCCGTCCTCCCAGGGCGGATAGCCAGCCGCCCCTACGGTGCGGTCGGTGACTTGGTGTGTTTGGCGCGCACCAGGGGCGGATACATAGCCCGCGCTTTTGCCTCCAACGTCCGTGGGAAGGACAACTAGCGACCCGGCGGGGGCGACGGCAGGCCTTCCAGCTCCACGTCGGTCACCGTCGGCGTGAAGCCCTGACTCGCAGCGCGTTCGTACGCTTCGCTGACGTTGTCGGGCGAGGTTGCGTAGTCCACTGTGAGCACAAGCTTCCCGGCACTGACCCACGTCCCAAGGACGTCTTCGAGTTCCCTTGTCACCGAGGCTTCTGTCGGAACGTCCTGCTCGTCGTAGCCGAAATAGATGCCCTCTACGCCGATGCCTTCCACTGCGCCAAGATAGTCGGCCAGGGTTCCTAACTCTGGCGCGTTCTGAGGGATCACCAGAAATCCGGGGTTCAGCTTGCGGGCATAAGTCCCGATAGCCGTGACGAATTCAACGATCTCCGCCTCCGCTGAGTCGCGGCCGCGTTCGGCGAAGTACTCGTAAGCGTCGATGATGTCCAGGTAAACGCCGTCGAACCCGGCGGCCAGTATCCGATCGAGATACGCTCCCTCGCCGCCGAACACGACGCGTTGCCAGTCTGGATCCCAGTAGCGAACCTTGAAGTTGCCGGCCCAGTCCGGGTTCACAGAGTCCAGCCATTCCGGATTCCCGGATTTCCAGTCGTCTTGCCAGTAGTACCGGTAATCCTCTGCCTCGCCGATGCTCATGTAAGCGATGACCAGCGCCGGTTCGGGCAGCGCGGATCGAAGTTGCTGAATCTCGACTTTCGTGAACGCACCTTCCGGGCTGCCGTCCCGTGAGTGGTCGATAACGACCACAGGCGGGCGGGCCGACGAAATCGCCTCAAGATCGATGTCCGAAAGCCAGTACACCCACGTAGACGGCCTGTTCGGCGATACGGCGACTGTTGTGGCGGTGGACGCGACGATGGGCGGAGGCGAAGCGACGGTCGGCGTGGGAACGAGCGCGGCGGCGACAGGTGCCGGTGATGCCGTGGCACCAGGCGCAGCGGTGGAATCAAGGTCAGCGGTGGTCGGCGCGGTCCCAGTTGTCGAAATGGAAGTGTCGAATTCATCGCTCTCGTCGCCTCCACCGCAACCCACAGCGAACGCCAGCACGAGCAATGTGGGCCAGACAATCCAGCCACCCAGTGGTTTGCGCCCCTCGAACACTTTCAACTCCGATGACCTCGGACGACCGCCGAATTGCGGGCTGGTGGAATCGAGTCGGCTCTGTCCGAAAAGCCTACCGCGTCCAACGTTCCTGCGCCTTCTTCGAAGCGCACACATCCCCACGGGAAAGGGCCGCGGCGCGTAGGTGTGCCGGGAGAAAAGGCTGTCAGAACTCCCCGATTCCTTATCAGACGGAGGAATCCTTGTCGTCAGGGTTCGAAGCGAACCGCACACAGGAATGCCGATGACGATTACGCGAAGAGGCGCCTCCCCGCGAGGCGCCTCTTCTCACGCATGAATTAGCTTTGGTGATCCGCCTCGGGCTCGAACCGAGAACCTACTGATTAAGAGTCAGTTGCTCTACCATTGAGCTAGCGGACCACGGGGTGTCGGCCATCCAAGACCGAAGTTCAATTCAACTGCGGGGCCGCGGTAGTGTCAACCGGCGGCGGCGGCTTTGGCGAGTCGCCGGACGGGGATTGCATGTAACGGCGGACCTGGTTTCTCCTTCACCCCAACCCTCTCCCGCTTGGAGAGGGGGCCGCGGCGGGCGTCGCGTATCAGCGGGCCTGGTTTCTCCCTCACCCCAACTCTCTCCCGCTGGAAGCGGGGGCCGCGGCGGCGCAGATCTTTCGTGAGCCTCAGGATGCGGCGGACTCACGCGGGGTTGTGCAAGATGAGCGAGCCGTTGTCGCACTGCACATCCTTCGAGAGCCTTCAGGATGGGGTAGGCCGGGCGCGGCCGTATTCTGCTGGATGAGAGGGGCGGTGTCGCACTACACGTCCTTCGAGAGCCTCAGGATGCGGCGGGCTCAAACTTGGTTCTGCTGGATGAGCGAGTCGTTGTCGCACTGCACATTCTTCGAGAGCCTCAGGATGGGGTGGGCTCTCGCTTGGTTGTGCATGATGAGCGAGGCGTTGTCGCACTGCACATCCTTCGAGAGCCTCAGGACGCGCTAAGTGGATATCGGTCTGGTGTGTCGCTCTCAAGACCCGGCGAAAACACGACAACTGCGGCGCGTCCGCCTCAGACCGCCAACCCGTCGACTACTTGCGCCGTCGGCATCTTTCCGAAGACGTCAGGGTGGACCTTGACCTTCGCCGAACGGCTGCCGCCGCCGAGGATGACGTAGTCGAGCGACATGATCCGGCTATCTACGTAGACCGACAGATCCTCGGGCAGGCAGAACGGGGTTACGCCGCCGATCATCATCCCGGTCAGCGCAGCGGTCTCTTCCGCCGAGGCGAACGACAGGCGCTTGACCTCCATCAACTCACGGACCGTGTGGTTAACATCCAGCCGTGTATGTGCGAGCGCGATGCAGGCCGCGTACTTCTTCTCGCCGCGCTTTGATGCGACGACGATCGTGTTGCCGGACTGCTCTGGCGGGTAGCCGTATCTCTCGCAAAACGCTGCGGTATCGGCGAACTCAGGGTCGCACTCGACCATCTCGTACGGCACGCCCGTCGCGTTCAGAACACGGACGACGTCGTTCTCGTCGGGCACCGTTAGCCCTCCGAGGCGAGCTTGCCTGCCGTCGCCCAGTTGGTCCGGGGCACGTCGTGGATGATCACCTCGGTCGCCTCTGCCGGCGCGCCGGTGTTCTTTACGACCGCCGCCGTGATGTCCGCCGCCAACCCTTTTTTCTGTTCAACCGTGCGGCCTTCGTGCATGTAGACGTGGATGCTGGGCATGCTGGGGGGACTCCGAGAATTGCGACCGGGCGTAATTGCGGCGTGCCGACGTAGGCCGACCGGGCCGATTATAAACGTGGACCGCTCGCGAAAAAGACCTACCGGCCCATCGCCAATCGCTGCGCCAGAAACTTCGGCAAGCCCGCCTCAAGCACATGAGCCTGCGCGAGTGCGATCTCGTACTCGACACGCCGGAACTCGGCGCTCCATGCGTCCGTGTCGAGGAGTGCGTAGCTGGCGCGCGGATCGCCGTCCCGCGGCTGGCCGACGCTTCCCGGATTTACGTACAGGCGGTCGACGCCAAGTGGGACGGCTTGAGCGTGCGAGTATTCGACTTGTTCCACAACGCCGCCTGAGTTCACGCGCACAAGGAACGGCACATGGCTATGGCCGAGCGAGCACGCCTGCGTCTCGAAGTGCTCCAGATTTTCTATCGCCGCCTGGTCATCCCTCAGGTACTCCCAGATCGGATCGCGCGGGCTGCCGTGAACGAGCGTGAATCGACCATCGATTTCCTTAAGCCGAAGGCCGGTCAGGAACTCTCGCTCGTCGCCGCCAATATTTGCGGCGGTCCACTCGATCGCTTCACGCGCTATGGGATTGAAGTCTTTGGTCGACATGCGGCCGATCGTCGCTTCTTCGTGATTTCCGGCGATGACAAGGGCATCGAGATCGCGCACGGCGCGGATGCATTCCGAAGGCCTGCCGCCGTAGCCGACCGTGTCTCCGAGCACCCATGCGCGATCGAACAATCCTTGCGCGTCGGCGAGCACCGCCTGAAGCGCTGGAAGATTGGCGTGGATGTCTGAGAGTAGGAGTATTCGCATGGATCGGGAGTCGGGTCAGGATAGCAAGGCGCCAGGACGGGGCGGGCAGCGAAACTATAATAGGAAGATGCGACTTGAAGATGCCGACAGGCGGGTCTCGTCTCTGGGCGAGTTTGGTTTGATACGAAGCCTCGCGAGCGTGCTTGCTGCTTCGGACGGGTCGAGCCGAGCCGTACCGGGAGTGATCCTGGGTATCGGCGACGACTGCGCCGCGGTCCGACGCGGGACCGTAACGGACGTTTACACCACCGACACCATGGTGGACGGGGTTCACTTTCGCTCGGGGCAGATTCCGTGGCGAGACCTCGGCTGGAAGGCGATCGCCGTCAACCTCAGCGACGTTGCATCAATGGGCGCTCGCCCGGTGGCAGCGCTTGTGACGCTCGGGTTGACGGGCGACGAAGCGATCTCCGACCTCGAAGAGATGTACCGGGGTATCTCAGAGGCAACGGGCGAATTTGGCGGAAGCGTCGTGGGCGGAGATATCGTCCGGTCCCCCGTGTTTTTCGTAACCGTCGCCATGACGGGAGAGGCGGTGGCGACGGTCGGCGGGGCGGCTTTCAACAGAGCGCGGCTGATGGCGGGCTCGATGACCGGAACGAGCGCCGGAGCGGGGTATCCGACGGCCGCATCGCAATTGAAGTTCGACCGCGGGTCTAAACAAAACGCGGACGCCGCTGCGCTGCTACGCCGCGACGCCGCGGCGGTGGGCGATCTTATCGCCGTGACCGGCACGATCGGGGACTCCGCGGGAGGAATGCGCGCACTCGCCGAGGGACTGGACGGCCCGGCGACAGACGCGTTGAAGCGAGCTCACTTCCGGCCGGTACCGCGTATGGAGGCGGGCGTCGGACTCGTGACTCAGGGTGTCCTCGCTGCGATGGACGTTAGCGACGGGCTGGTGGACGACCTGTCCAAGATGTGTTTCGCCAGCGGGGTCGCAGCAAAGATCCGGATGCCGGCGGCGCCGGTTAGCGAAGATCTGAAGGCTCAATTTCCCGGAGACTACGTGGCGATCGCACTGGGCGGTGGCGAGGACTACGAGCTCCTGTTCACGGCGCCTCAACCGGTCATGGCCGCTGTCTTGCCGTCGCTCGGTGTGCGTGCCTCGGTGATCGGAGAGGTGATCGCCGGTGAGCCGGGTTCCGTGGAGGTCGTCGACGAGCGGGGCCTTCCCATCGAGGTCGCCGTCGGCGGATGGGATCACCTTGGTGGGTCGTCATCGTGAATGATCCCGACGATTCCAGGGAAGAATCGCTCACCGTCCGCTCCGGGTCCGAGGCGGAAACGGTCAGCTTCGGCCGGGCCGTCGGCGAGGCTCTCGCGCCGCGCGACGTTGTCCTTCTTACCGGCGAACTGGGCGCCGGCAAGACGCGATTCGTCGAGGGGATGGCACGGGGCATTGAGTCTCCGGCGGAGACCCGAAGTCCCACATTTGTGCTGGTGAACGAGTACGGCGGTCGCTTAATGCTCGTCCATTGCGACCTGTACAGACTGTCCGGGCCGGAAGAGACGATCGAGCTTGGACTGGACGACTACCTTTCTCGCGGAGCGGCGATGGCCGTCGAGTGGCCGGAGCGGGCGAGGGCCGAGTTCCCGGCGGAAGCTCTTGAGGTCCGGATAACTTTTGGCGAAATGCCCGATGACAGAGTGCTCGTGATAACGGCCCGCGGCGAGTCACCGATGCGTCTTCTAGGAGCGATTCGCGCCGCAGGGAGGACCCGATGACCTGCCTGCTGGCGATCGACACGGCGACCCGGTATGCCACGGTCGCCGTCGCAGTCCTTGACGGGTCTCCCGTGTCCGCGGATCGCGAAGTACGGGAAGTCTTCAGCCGATCCTGGTTCTCGCAGCACAATCACGGGGTCGAGTTGATGACCAAAATCAACGAATCGCTGGAATCAACCGGGCTAGCGATCTCCGACATTACGGACATCGCCATCGTCAACGGCCCGGGCAGCTTCTCGGCGTTGCGCGTCGGCGTTGCGACCGCGCAGGGGATCGCGATGGCAGCCGGACTTCGGGTGACGCCGCTGCCGACGTTAGACGTGGAGATTGAACAGTGGGCGGACCACGACGGACCGATCTGCGCCGTTGTCGACGCGGGGTCGAGTGGGGTCGCATGGGGACTGTACGTTCCCGGCCCGACCGGTCGCCGACTGGAAGTAACCGGAGTTCACGCGCCATCGATATGCGTCGAGAGTTGCCCGGACGCGACGGTTTTTTGCGGGGAAGCGGTGCAACAATTTACCGCCGCCGTGCCCGCTGCGCGTATCCTTTCAGCGCAACCGCCGACGCGCGGCGCTGACGCCCTGATACGGGTCGCATTACGAAGGCTCGCCGCCGGTGAGGACAGGGATCCCGCGGAAGTGGAAATTACATACGCCCGCGCTCCAACGACGACGACGCCCCCCGGGAGGGCGCCGGACGGGAGCCGCGTGCGGTGAGCACGCTGACAAGTTGGAAGGACACGCCACTCAATGGTCCAGGAACGAACGCTAATTCTGGTGAAGCCCGACGGGGTGCAACGCGGTATCGCCGGCCAGGTGATCGAC
>JAQBUX010000057.1 GCA_027623795.1 Chloroflexota bacterium | reverse complement strand
TCGATGCTGCCGAAGGTTACGAACAGGTCCGCAAGCTTGTAGCCGATCAACATCTCACGTAGCAGGGTCAGGTTGATCAACGAAGGAGCCCGGACCTTGCATCGGTACGGAGCCACGCCGCCATCGCTTACCAGGTAGAACCCGAGCTCACCCTTGGGACACTCGATGCCGACGTATGAATCGCCCACCGGTGGCCTAACGAGGGCCGGGACGTCAGCCGGCCTCACAGGCCCCGGCTCGATCTGCTCAAGGCACTGCTTGATGATGCTCAGGCTCTCGCGCATCTCGTGGATGCGCACGATGTACCGTGCGTAATTATCGCTGGCGGTGGCGAGCGGGCGCCTGAAACTAATCCTGTCGTAATACTCGTAAGGTTGACGGTGACGCAGGTCCCAGTCGACACCCGATGCGCGGAGCATAGGTCCCGTAACCGAAGCATTGATCAGCGTCTTACTGTCGACGACCGCAACCCCGTCGCAACGCGCCTCCACGATCTCGTTCCCGCTGATCAACTGTTCGTACTCGTCAATCCTGTGCGGAATCTCGGCGAGGAACCGTTCCAGCGCCGGCCAGAAGTCGTCCGGGGCGTCCATGAACACGCCGCCCGGCCGCATGTAACTGTTCGTGATCCGAGCGCCGCATAGCCGTTCGAAAAGCTCGAGCACCAGCTCGCGCTCGCGCATCGTGTAGATAAGTGGCGTCCCGAGTGCGCCGAGGTCCTGCAAAAAGAACCCGGTCGCAACCAGGTGAGACGCGACACGCTGCAACTCTGCGGCGATCATCCTGAGCCAGACGCCGCGCGGCGCAGGCTCAATCCCCGCCAACTGCTCGACCGACAGGATGTAGGCCTGATTGTTGGTCATGGACGCCACGTAGTCCATGCGGTCCGTCAGAGTCACGATCTGCGTATAGGTACGGGACTCGGCCAACTTCTCCGAGCCGCGGTGGAGGTAGCCGAAGACCGGCTCGACGTCGATAACTTCTTCGCCGTCGAAGGTCACCCGCATCCTGAACACGCCGTGCGTGCTCGGGTGCTGCGGCCCTACGTTTATCGTTATTGGCTCTGTCGTGAGGGGCATAGTGCAATCAGGCGCCCGCTGAGCATCTCGTCAATGACGGGACGCTTCGCAGGAGTGTTCTAAAGAAAATCCTTCCTGTGGGGATGGCCTTCAAACCCTTCCCAGAGGAATATCCGTTTCATCTCCTCGCGGCCCTCGAAGCGGATTCCCATGAGGTCATACACCTCACGCTCCTGTAACTCAGCGCCGCGCCAGACCTTCATCACCGTTGGAACGACGGGGTCGACGCGGCCCTCGCCGCAACGCACTTTGACCACCGCCCGCCTGTTCTGGCTCAACGACAGCAGGTGATATACGACCTCGAAATATCCGATGTAATCGACGCCCGTGACGCCGATCAACATCTCGAATCCGGAGTCCCGTAAACCTGTCATTACGGCCGGGAGCCGATCGGCGGCGACCCATACGTCTGCGTCGCCGCTGGCAGTCACCGCGCCCGCCGCGATGGCCTCGATCTGGGCCGCAAGCTGTCCACCCGCCGAAGTCAGCGATGTGTCGGAAGACATTACTTGTCGCCCGTCGTGACTTCGGCGCCGGCGGCGGTCCCGGAAAGGCTGTAGCGCTTCACCTTTTCGTGAAGCTGCATGATCCCGTACAGAAGGGCGTCCGGCCGCGGGGGGCAGCCGGGCACGTAAACATCGACGGGCACGATGTGATTGACACCGGGTACGACCGAGTACGAGCCGTAGTACGGCCCTCCGCTGGTGGCGCATACGCCCATCGATATGACCCATTTGGGCTCGGGCATCTGGTCGTAAAGTCTTCGAAGCGCCGGCGCCATCTTCCAGGTCACCGTTCCTGCGACGATCATCAAGTCCGCCTGCCGGGGGGAAGCGCGCATCGCCTCCATGCCGAAGCGGGAGATGTCGAAACGGGACATGGCGGCGCCGATCATCTCGAACACGCAGCATGCGAGGCCAAACTGCATCGGGAACATCGACGATTTTCGGCTCCAGTTGAGCAACGCGTTGATCGATGTGATGGCGATGTTGCGGTCGAATTCGTCCGGAGTGTGGAGAAGCGGCTCCGGGAACGGGCTCGTATGTGTGTCCCGCATCTGCCCGACCACGTCACCCTCCGCGCGATCGATATCCCAGGTCAGCTCGGCAAGCGAGTGCTCTGCTGTCGGCGCGAGCGACTGTTCGTACGGATTCATGGTCACGTCACACCCACTCAAGTGCTTTTTTACGCCATGCGTAAACGTAGCCCAGCGTAACCACGGCGAGGAATACCAGAACTTCTACCAGGACGACCCATCCGAACGTATCGGAGAGGACTCCGTACTGCACCGCCCACGGATATAGGAAGATCGTTTCAACGTCAAACACGACGAATAGAAGAGCGAAGTAGTAGTAGCGGAAGTTAAAGCGGGTCCATCGTGAACCCACGGCGCGCATGCCGGACTCGTAAGTGGCGAGCTTGACGATCTGGCTGCGGCGCTGGACCTCTTCAGGGTTGATCTCCCCGCCGAACGGTTCTGGCTCGGACGGTTCGACCCTGGTGGGGCGCATCCCGATCAGAGTTCCCATCTTCGACATCATCAGCATGCCGACGGGCACCGTAACCGCGATTATCACAAAAATCGCGATCAGCCCGTACTGTCGAAAGTAGTCTTCGCCCAAGCAGATTTCCTTCGTATTTGGGTTGCGGGCCGGAGCATATCAAAGCCCCGATACGCTCACAAGTGAAATGCGCCACAAATGGACTTCCGGGGCCGATTGGACGCGAAAAGGACGGGCCGAAGCCCGCCCCGATCACCCGAGCGGTTTCCAACTACATCCTGAAGTCGATGACGCCCCGGCCGTCTTCGCCCGCGTGAAGCGCGTCGAATCCCTCGTTGATCTGGTCCAACGGGTAACGCCGCGTAATTAAGCTATCGACGTCGATTTTCCCCTTCTGGTAGGCATCGACAATGACGTTGAAGGTCTCGTGCGGGCTGGCCGAGCCGTAGTAGCTACCGACAAGCGTCTTCTGGTTTCGAACAAGGTCGACCATGTCGATGTTGGCGCTCTCCCCTATCGGCGCAAGGCCTACGAGCACGGCGGTGCCGTTCTTGCCGAGCGAGTTGACCGCGTTCTCTGTCGTGATGGCCCCGCCGAAACTATCGAACGCCATGTCAACGCCGCCACCGGTCATCTCCTTGATCGCCTCGACCGGATCGGTCTCACGTCCGTTCACCACGTCCGTCGCTCCGAACTTGTAGGTGAACTCAAGCTTGTGGTCAAAGATGTCCACAGCGATTATGCGCGACGCTCCCGCCAGCCGGGCGCCCTGTATGACGTTGAGGCCAACACCGCCCGATCCGAATACGGCGACGGTCATGCCGGCTCGGGCAGCAGGGTTGTTGATCACCGCGCCCACGCCGGTCGTCACCGAACAGCCGATGAGGGCCGCGACATCCATCGGTACATCGTCCGGAATGGGCTGGCATGCCTGTTGCGGCGCCACAATCGTCTCTGCGAAAAGCCCGACCTTCGCCATCTGGTACACATCGGCGTCACCGTCATGTAATCGCGCCGTTCCGTCGTACTGGAGCGCACCGGTTTTCGCGTTCGTGTCGCACAACTGAGGACTTCCGCTCCGACATGACCGGCAGTGGCCGCAGTTCGAGACGAAGGACAGGATGCAGCGTTGCCCCGGCGTGAGGTTCGTGACTCCTTCGCCCACGGCCTCGACCGTCCCCGCCCCCTCATGGCCGAGGACCACCGGAAGCGGCAGTATCGCTGTGCCATGCATCACGTGGATGTCGCTCGCACACACGCCGGCGGCGTCCATGCGGACCCTGACCTCTCCCGCCTTGGGTGGATCCTGCGTGAGTTCTTTCACCTGGAGCGGGGTGTTCGCTTCGTAAAGTACGGCTGCCTTCGTCAAGGTGATCGCGTCTCCTGTTATCTATGCGATTGATCTCGGGACCGGCGTCGAGGCGCCGGTCCCGCAACCTTAACAAAGAATTCCAGCGGTCCGACCGCCTCCGTGCGAGCCGCTCCGCCCTGAAAGGATCGCCATTGAGGTGTAGTCGTTTGTCCAGGGCTCCCCATCATTCCCGTGTTGGCTGGAATCCAGAAACTACGATCTCGCGATGTAGGTGGGACGTCTTGCGAGTGCCATCGTGACAGACATCCCACTCCGTGCCGCACACCGGCTGGATTCTCGCCGACCGGAATGACCGGGACTCGGAAACGGACCGCCGGACTGAGGAAAACGCGTCTCACGCCTGACGCGAAAAGACCCCGGCATAGCCGGGGTCTTTTCAAATCATGATCCGCGTGGACTAATCGGCCGCGCCGACCGGCATCGCCGCTGCCACCCGCGCCTGCAGGAGCTTCTTGAGCGGCTTCACGTCTTTGTTGAGGTCCGGGAACCTGCCGTCGACGTTATTGGCTTTGTCGAAGACGATCTCGCCATCGAACGCTACCGTAAAGATGCCCGCGCCGCCCGGTGTGACGGTCACTGCAACGTCCGCGCCTGCGGCTTCAAAAAGTTCGGCTGCCATCCAGGTAGCCACATTGTGGTGGCCTCAAGGAACGCAGTAAGTGATCTCCGCCTGTACTTTACCTTCAGCCATAAGGTTCCTCTCCCCGGACCCGTCCGGTGGGGCTAATAACAGAACACTAAAGTAGTGGGCCGAACGGCACATGTCAATCGAGCATACCGTAGATCGGGCCGCCGGAGATTGATTCGACGTCCTCATTACGTACTTACCCTATACTGACGACCTCGATGGCTAACGCAGTCAGGAGGATGCGCCCATGCGACCCGAGGTTGTTCTTTCCGAAGTGACACGCGAGGACGTCGCACGCATCGCTGACTGGCTCGATGATGCCGAGGTTTCCGAGATGTGGTTTGGCCGGTACACATACGACGAGCCCGCTCACCTCGGCTACGAACCGCGGAAGATGATCGACGCGAGCCCGGAAGAGTGGGACGAGGTCTTTACCGACCCCCACCACGAACCCCATCGATCCATCATGGCGGTCCGCACAGTATCCGGTGAGCACATCGGAGAGGTGCAGCTTGCGATCGACGAAGCCCTGGGCGACGCACAACTTTCTATCCTCATCGGACGCAAAGAGCTGTGGCACCGGGGATACGGCACCGCGACCGTGATCGCCAGTCTGGACCACGTTTTCCGGAAAATCGGGCTGTTCCGGGCCTGGGTCGACGTGCCTGAGTACAACGCCTCGGCCCGCGACATGTTTGAGCACCTGGGCTTCATACACGAAGGGACGCTTCGGCAGAGCCGACCACATGACGGAGCCCGGCACAATTCGGTCATCCTGGGGATGCTGGCGAACGAATACGCCCGCCTCAGCGAGACGATCAACCAGGGCACCCACTCCGTCTAGGGGCGATTCGATCGAGTGTTGCCGCCTAAAGAGGCGGCAACATCGTGCGAGGCCCGTCGTGGCGGGTCGGCGCGACCACGCTCAGGGGGCAGGATGAGGGAGAAGCCCCGCGTGCCGCCACGGCCCTCAGGGTGATTCGTCGTCTCTTCGCTGCCCCGGCTAACGGCACTTCTCCCTCACCGTGAAGCCGGCGCTCCGGCACGGCTTTTGGGATAGCTCTTAGCGGCCCTTCCACTCCGGCTCGCGTTTCGTGAGGAACGCATCTATGCCTTCGCGGGCGTCGTGGGCCTGCATGTTCTCGGTCATCAGTCGTTCCGCGACCTCGTAGGCCGGACCGTAGTCGAGGCCGATCTGCGCGTAAAACGCCCGTTTGCCGATCGCGAGCGTGTATGGACTCGCCGCGGCGACGTGTTGTGCTAGCTCCATCGTCCGCTCGTGCAACTCGTCGGCAGGTACGACGCGACTGACGAGTCCGAACTGGAGAGCCTCTTGCGCCGAAATCGGGATGCCGGTGAGCAACATCTCCATCGCCTTCTTTTGCGGAACGGCACGGGCGAGCGCCACCCCTGGCGTCGTGCAGAACAGGCCGTTTCGGACGCCGGGAGTCGCAAATCGCGCTTCCTCGGATGCGACCGCAAGGTCACACGACGCCACGAGCTGGCAGCCCGCGGCCGTCGCCAGCCCACCGACCTCGGCGATCACCGGCTGAGGTAGCAGCCGGATCGCCTCCATGACGATCGTCGCCAACCCGAATACGTGGGCGTTGTTCTCTTCGTCACCGTCCAACAGTTCTTTGAGATCGTGGCCTGAACTGTAGACCGGTCCCGCCGCCCGGATGATCACGACCCGAACGTTCTCGTCTCCGGCCACCGCGTCGAGTTTCTCCTTGAGCCGGGTTAGCACTGCCGATGACACGGCGTTTCTGCGACGCTGGTTGTTCAGCGTCAGTACGGCGATACCGTCCTGGACCTCGTCCAGGATCAGGTCATGCGTTTCAGTTGATGCGCCTGTCATGTCCGGCCCACTCTTTCTCCCGGAGAACGTATTTCTGGATCTTTCCGGTGGCGGTCTTGGGGAGCTCCCCGAACTCGACGTGCTTCGGCGCCTTGAAATGAGCGATCCGCTCCCGACAGAACGCGATGATCTCTTCGGCGGACACGTCGGCGCCGTCGTTCCTGACCACGAACGCTTTCGGCACCTCCCCCCATCGTTCGTCGGGCACGCCGACGATGCACACCTCCATCACGGAAGCGTGTTCCATGATCACCTTCTCCACTTCCTGGCTTGAGATGTTCTCCCCGCCGGAGATGATCACGTCTTTGGCCCGGTCACGAAGGTCGATGTACCCGTCCTCGTGCCACACCGCGAGGTCCCCGGAGTGGAACCATCCACCGACGAATGCCTTCGCCGTGGCCTCCGGGTCGTTGTAATAGCCGGACATCACCATGTTGCCGCGCATCACGACCTCGCCCATCGTCTTTCCGTCGCGTGGCACGTCATCCATGTTCTCATCAACAACCCTCAGACCGGGTTCGCCGGTGATGAACGGGACTCCCTGTCGAGATTTCAGAGACGCTCGCTCACCGGAGTCGAGTGAATCCCACTCCGGTTGATCAGCCGAGATCGTCATCGGGCCATATGTTTCGGTGAGACCGTATGTGTGCTGAACGTCGGCGCCCATAGCCTCTATCGTTCGTATCACCTGCGGCGCGGGCGGTGCGCCGGCGGTCATGATCCTCACGCCGGACAGCTTGCCTTCACCTGCCAGCGGAGACGAGTAGAGCGCCGTAAGAATCGTCGGCGCCGCACACATGTGGCTGACGCCGCGGTTGGAGATCGTGGAGTAGACCGCTTCCGCCTCAACTCGGCGCAGGCAAACGTGGGTGCCGCCCACCGCAGTGACCCCCCAGGTGTAGCACCAGCCGTTGCAATGAAACATCGGGAGCGTCCACAGGTAGACGCTGCGCCAGTTGAGACCCATCTCTAACGCCTCGCCGAGCGCTGAAATGTAAGCGCCGCGGCCGCTGTACTCCACGCCCTTTGGCATCCCCGTCGTACCGGACGTGTAGTCGATCGCGATCGTGTCCATCTCGGAGCGAAGCTGGACATATGGCTCGCCGTCTGGCGCCGAGGCCAGGAACTGTTCGTAGTCCGGTCCCTCGATGTCCTCCGCGCGCGGCGACGTATCGACCAACTGGACGAAGGTCCCGACGCCCGGGACATCGTTTTTGATGTCCTTTATCACAGGGGCGTACTCGGAATCGAAAACGAGTACTTTGGCCCCGGAGTGGTTCACGATGTAGGTGATCTCGCGCGCCGACAGCCGGATGTTGATCGCTACGAGTACCGCGCCCAATCGCATGGGGCCGTAGTGGCCTTCAAGCATCGCCGGGATGTTTGGTACCAGGAACGCTACCTTGTCCCCGTAACCGACTCCCACCTGCGCCAGGGCCGACGCAAGCCGCCTCACACGCTCGCCAAACTCGGCGTAGGTGTAACTTGTGTCCCCGTATATGACCGCCGGCTTGTTTCGATACACCGACGCGCTTCGGTCAAGGAACGCCGTGGGGTTGAGTGGTTGGAATCCGACTGTGTTTTCCATCACGCCCTCCCGTGATTCAGATGCGCTCCGGTGTGTGCGAACCGTTGATCGGGGCCGCTACTCGTCGTTCGGGATGTCGACACCGACCACCGTGTTCGCCGCCTCACCTGGCTTAAAGTCCATGGAGAGCCAGTCGCCTCGCTTCGGGGCACGGCTCACGGTGAACACGTTTTCCGGGCTCATCGGCAGCCTGTCCATCCGGACTCCGATCGCGTCGTATATGGCGTTCGCCAGAGTACCCGCGGGCGGCACAATCGGCACCTCGCCGACGCCACGGACACCGTACGGTCCATCGGTCGCCGGCACCTCTATCAGCTCAGTCTGAATTCGCGGAAGGTCGAGGGCCGTCGGCATCCGGTAGTCGAGAAGGCTAGCGTTGGTCATCCGGCCTTTATCGTCGTAGACGTAGGCCTCGTGAAGCGCCCACCCAATTCCCTGTGCCACGCCGCCCTGTATCTGGCCTTCCACGCCGGCCCTGTTGATCGCTTTGCCGACGTCCTCAAACACCGTGTAGTTGAGTACCTGCACCTTCCCGGTATCTTCGTCGACCTCGACGTCAGCGACGTGCGCCGTGAACGCCGGGGCCGGCTCCATACCGGTGGCTGTGCCGGTGGTCGTAATCACGCCCGCGCCGCGCACGCTCGCAGAGGCGAGGTCGCTCAGCGATATCTCACGGTCCGGGATGTCCCGCGCTGTGAACGTGCCTTGCTGGTAATCGACCACGTCGGGCGTCACTTCCAGTGTGTCGGCGGCGCGCACACGGAGTATCTCGATGGCGCTTCGACAGGCGTTGTGGACTGCGGCGCCGGTCACGTAGGTCACGCGGCTGCCGCCTGACCCGTCCGTGTACCCGACGGTATCTGTGTCGCCCATCTCGACATGAACGGTAGCGGCCGGGATTTCGAACTCGTCGGCGGTGATCTGTGCGAACGCCGTCCGGGCGCCGCTCAAGTCGACCGAGCCTATGACGACCGAGATCGACCCATCGCCCTGCACCGACAGCGAGCAACTCGAGGTGTTGGTCCCGCCGCGCCAGTAGCCCAGCCCGAGCCCGCGCCCGACTTTCCCGCCTGAACGTGGCGCTGGCAGGTCTGACGTCCATGCGGAGTGGGCCTTTACCGAGTCCAATACGGTCTCGAGGCCGATACGATTGAACGGGAGATCGTTGGGACCGCGATCGCCGGTCTTCGATGCGTTCTTCTGCCGGAACTCGATTTTGCCCATGCCGATCTTCTCGGCGATCTCGTCCATGACCGACTCGACCGCAAAGGTGATCGGCGGACCGCCGGGCGCCCGGTATGCCGCGCCTTTGGGACGGTTCGTAACCACGTCGTACCCGATGATCCGTAGGTTTTCTGTCTGATACGGACTGAAACCGACCAGCGTCCCGCCGGCGAGCGGCGAGCCGGGGAAAGCGCCCGCGTTGTAGACCATTCGTGCGTCGATCGCGGTAATGACGCCGTCGTTCGTTGCGCCCACCTTGACGGCCGTAGTCGTTTTGACGCCCGGTCCTGTGGCGCGAAGTACCTCATCCCGGCTCAGTACCGTGCGGACGGGACGGCCGCTCTTCTTTGAGAGTCTTGCCGAGAGCGGGGCGATCCGGAGCGCGCTCTTGGCCCCGAACCCTCCGCCGACCTCCATCGGAATTATCTTGATGAAGTTGAGCGGCACTCCCAGGAAGGAGGCAAGCTGCGCCCTGAGGCCAAATATGCCCTGTGTATCGGCCCAGACCGTGATCCGGTCCGGCCGCCACCACGCGGTCTCGGCCTCGGGCTCTATGTAGCCCTGGTGAACCGACTCCGTCTTAAAACTGTGCTCGACGACGACATCTGCGTCGGCGAATCCGGCGTCGACGTCTCCTCGCCCCATTTCCAGATGAAGGGCGACGTTCGAGGGATCGACCGGGGTCTCCTCGCCAAGGCCGGAGGTGAACAGGTCGTCGTGCAGTATCGGGGCGTCAGCGGCCATCGCGAGCACTTCATCAAGGACGTGCGGCAGCGCCTCGTACTCGACCTTGATGAGATCGAGCGCATGGCTGGCAATCTCGGGCGTAGTGGCCGCAACCGCCGCAACGGGGTGCCCCTCAAAAAGTACCTTGTCGCGGGCCATCACGAGCCGGCTGATCCTGTAAAGGTCGAGGCGCATAGCGCCGACCGGGACCATCGTCCCCGGGGCGAGCAGTGGAAAATCGGCGCCGGTAACGACAGCGCCGACGCCATCGAGCGCCTCGGCCGTCGACGTGTCTATGCTGAGGATTCGTGCGTGCGCATGAGGGCTTCGCAAAATCTTCCCGTGCAGCATGCCGGGCAGGTGGATGTCCGCCCCGTACCGGGCACGGCCGGTGACTTTGTCGATACCGTCAACCTTCGGGTAGTCGGTGCCGATCACCGGGGGCCTGCTCGCGATGTCGACCATGTTTGGACTTCCCCTTGACTGGTCAGCCGTCTATCGGGCGCTTCCGGTCGTTGATTTGCGTACGACCTTTTAGGAGCGCCTGCCCGCAACGGCCGTAGGGTACTACGAGCCGATCCCCATTGCCGGACCCAGCACATCCAGATACTTCAGACCTGATCCCGTCACGAGTAGCAGTACGCGCTCGTCCCTGCTTACCGTGCCGGAGTCCATCAACTTCCTGAGCGCTGCAACCAACGCCCCGCCCTCTGGAGCGGCGAACACGCCTTCATAGGATGCGAGATCTTTCACACCCTGGACCATTTCGTCGTCGGTTACCGTGAGCGCAGTACCGCCACTCTCTCGAACGGCGTCTAGCACCAGGTAGTCGCCGATCGCAACGGGGACGCGCATCCCGGCGGCGAGTGTGTGCGGGTTCGGGAAAAGCGTGGCGTGGCGCTCGCCGGCTTCATACGCGGTCACGATAGGGGCGCAACCCTCGGCCTGCACCACGACCATCCTCGGTCGCTCGACGCCGATCCAGCCCATGCGCTCCATCTCGTCGAACGCCTTCCACATGCCGACGATTCCGGTCCCGCCGCCGGTGGGATACACGATCACGTCCGGCAGGCTCCATCCGAGCTGCTCGGCGATTTCGTAGCCCATCGTCTTTTTACCCTCAGCCCGGTACGGCTCTTTGAGGGTCGAGACGTCAAACAACCCGCGCTCAGCGGCGGCCTCAGCCGAGAGGCGGCCGGCGTCGTTGATGAATCCATCTACAAGGGTTAACGTCGCTCCGTACGCGATGCACTCCGCACGGTTGGCAAACGGGGCGTCCTTCGGCATGAAGACATTCGCTTCGAGCCCGCCCGCCGCTGCGTAGGCGGCCATCGCTCCGGCGGCGTTGCCGGCAGACGGCATGGTGAGTTTCGTCAGGCCGAGCTCTTTCGCCTTCGACACGGCGGCCGAGAGCCCACGCGCCTTGAACGACCCGGTCGGGCAGACGCCCTCGTCCTTGAGGAGTAGTCCCGGGGAACCCACCTCGGCGGCCAATCGCTCGGCGCGGATGATCGGCGTCATTCCCTCGCCGAGTGTGATGATGTTGGTCGGGTCTTTTACCGGCATCACCTCCCGGTAGCGCCACATGTTCGGCTCGCGGTCCCGCAGCTCACTCCTGGCGCCTGCCGCACGGTCAAGGTCGTAGCGTGCGAACAGCACCTTCTCGCACGCAGTGCAGGTCCGCATCGGTTCACCAGAGTCGTAGGTCGCTCCGCAGTAGCTGCATTCAAGGTTCGTCAAGAAACTGTCCGGCACAGATACCGCCTAACGGATCGCCGTAGTCGTGGTCGGGGGCCGCACAGGAGAGCGACGGACACACGAAATGAGCGCATAGAATAGCAGCCGCACACGCCCGGGAACGCTCGCAGAAATCGACCCAGGAACCTGAGCCGGAAAAGGCTCCCAACCCGACCCACCCTTTGCCCAGTGGAGGCCCTTGCCATGGCCCGGACACCGATCGAGGACCGCTACTACGAAGCTCACCCGAAGTCTGCGGAACTGTACGAACGGGCGAAGCTAGACTTTCCAAAGGGCGTCACCCACGAAGCGCGGAACATGTCGCCATTCCCGATATCGATGACCCACGGATTGGCGGGCCGGAAGTGGGACGTGGACGGCAACGAGTACGTCGAGTACAACACCGGCCACGGCTCGATGATCCTCGGACAGGCGCACCCGGCCATCGTCAGGGCGGTGCAGGACCGGATGGCGCTCGGCACGCATCTCAGCGCCTCGTCCGAACTTGAGATCCGGTGGGCCGATCTCGTGAAGCAACTCATCCCGTGCGCTGAAAAGGTCCGGTTCACGTCTTCCGGCACCGAGGCCGTGATGATGGCGTTCCGGATGGCGCGTGCGTTTACAGGCCGGATGAAGATCATCAAGTTCCGGGATCATTTCCACGGCTGGTCTGACTACGCCAACGCGGGCGGCACGACCGGGATGGCGGGTATACCCGAAGAGACGCTAAGCACGATGATCGTGCTGGAGCCGGGTGACATAGGCGCGGTTGAGGCGGCTATCGAGTCGAACGAGGTCGCCGCCGTCATCATCGAGCCCACTGGCGCCCACATGGGGAGCGCTCCGGTACACCCAGATTTCCTGCACGAACTTCGGGCCGTGACCGAAAAGAACGGCGTCGTGTTCATCCTGGACGAGGTCGTGACCGGCTTTCGCGCTTCCAAAGGCGGCGCTCAGGAGCTGTTTGGCGTGACGCCGGACCTGTGCTCCCTCGCCAAGATCCTTGGCGGCGGTCTGCCGGGCGGCGCCGTCGCCGGGAAAGCGGACATTTTGAACACGATCGAGCGTGGCCAGATGCTGCACCAGGGCACCTTCAACGGTAATCCCCTGTCCGCAGTCGCCGGGATAGCTGCGCTC
>JAQBUX010000056.1 GCA_027623795.1 Chloroflexota bacterium | reverse complement strand
GGCCACCACCTCTTCTGCGTGCGTCTTGTAGTCTTCGGACCGGCGGATCGGGTCGATCAGGAAATACATCGTGCCGCCGCAGATCAGCCCGTCTTCCGCCGCAAGCTCTTCATTGAGCTCGTACGAGCGCATTTCCGCGCCGCCGCCGCTTTTCAGCAATTGCTGCGCGGCGAACCAGATGTCGCCCTCTACGCAACCACCGCCGAGCGTCCCGACGCCGCTGCCGTCGTCCCGGACGATGAGCTTTGCGCCGGGTTTCTGAGGGGTCGACCCCGAGGTCTTTACGACCGTCGCGACGACCACCTGCCTGTCATCAGTTAGCTGGGATACGGCTTCCCGAAAGACGGGTTCCATAAGGGGCCTTTCGAACGAAGAAAGAGTCTTGTAAGCGCGGAGAATTGCCGGGCTCAATCGTGTTCTAGATTACCACAGGCAGGGCGAATCCCTGCACATTTCTGCGGCCGCGGGGTTTAGGAAACCCTCAAACGGCGCGCGTCGGCGTCGTTTCGGCCCCGTAGTGCGGGGCTTGCTCCGCCCGCCGCCTGTGAACGCCGTCGGGGTACTTCCTGTCCGGTCCTGTGCCCTCAGGGCGCGGACTGAGCGCCAGTCCTGAGCTCGATAGAGGACATCGGAACTGGCGCGGCGCGATCGGGGCCTTCCTGGTCGCGCGTGTGACGGGCGTAGCAAGCCCCACCCCTACGTAATTCGGACAGCAGATCACCGCGGTCCCGGGTGCTGTCTAACCCCGGAGCATCGCCGCCGCGTCTTCTACCGCCATGATGATTTTGTCGTAGCCGGTACAGCGACAGAGGTTGCCGGCAAGACGCATGCGGATCTCTTCTTCGGTCGGGTTGGGATTACGTTGGAGCAGCGCCGTCGCCGACACGATGAAGCCGGGCGTGCAGAATCCGCACTGCAGCGCGCCGTCCTTGATGAACGCTTGCTGAACCGCGTTGAGTTCACCGTGGCTGGCGATGCCCTCGACGGTGGTGATCTCGTTGCCGTCCATCTCGGCGGCCAGGACCAGGCAAGAGTTCGCCGTACGTCCGTTGATCATGACAGTGCACGCGCCGCAGTTGCCGTTGCTGCAGCCTTCCTTTGTGCCGGTCAACCGCAGGTGGTCACGCAGCGTCTCGAGCAGCGTCCAGCCCTGGTCTACCAGTAGCTCGTGCTGATCGCCGTTGACCGTCATGGAAATGTGCTTCATGGAGATTTAGATCCTTGGTCTATACAAGATGTTTGGCGACCCGCCGGGAACCAGCGGGTCGCCGTTACAGGCATTTTGGGAGCCGGATTGAGCGTTATCCGTTGATCCGATCGCGGCAGATGCCGAGCGTCCGCCCGGTCAACACGCGTACCAGTTCTCGCCGGTACTCTGCGGAGCCGCGTACGTCGGTGATCGGCGTGGCGGCCTCGACCGCGGCGGACGCCGCGGTCGCGATCAGGTCGTCCGTCAACACATTGCCTTCGAGGGCTTCTTCAGCCGCCCGCGCTCGGACCGGAGTCGGGGCTACCGACGCCAGCGCGATCCGCGCTTTTTTTACGGTGTTGTTGGCCGGGTCAAGTTGGAGAAAGCTGCCGACGCCCGCTACGGCGATGTCCATCTCGTTTCGTGGGATGAATCTCAAGTATGAGCTGGCACTGTTTGCCGGCGGCGATGGGAGAATCAGCTCGACCAGGATTTCGCCCTTCTGGAGAACCGTCTGGCCGGGGCCTGCGAAGAAGTCCGAGAGGGCGATCTCACGGCGGCCAGAAGCGCTGGCGATGACCGCCCTGGCCTCGTGGGAGAGCAATGCGGGGATCGTGTCCCCGGAGGGGGCCGCGTTGCAGACGTTGCCGCCGACCCCTGCGCGGTTCTGGATCTGCCATGATCCGATGAGCAGGGCTGAATCTGCGAGTGCTCGATACGTCGACCGAACGGCGGGGAACTCACCCACGTCCGTACAGCTGCGTGCGGCGCCGATGTGGAGACCGTCGTCCGTAGATTCCAACCGCTGAAGCTCAGGGATTCGCTTCACGTCTACCACCATATCGGCGTTGCGGCGGCCGGTCTTTAGCTGGTCGACGATGTCTGTCCCGCCGACGAGCGCCCGGACTTCGCCGGGCGCCGCAAACAGTTGAAGGGCCTCTTCCAAAGAGGTGGGTTGGGCGAATTCAAACGAGGGCAACAGGCACTCCGATTCTTGACGGCGGAAACCATTCGCGTGCGCGGCGCGGATGGGCATTGGTTGCGAGATCACTCTTGGGGAGCGGAGCCGAGTATATTCCGGGTGCTATGCCGCCACAACTTGAACCCGGCAAACGGGGTTTTCACCGGACCAACGCCGACGATCCCGGGGGATCGCCTCGATGTTGAACAAATCAGAGAAGGAAGAGCCCGGGTCGGGCTCGGGCAACTCGGGTGGGGGCGGACCTATCGCCGAACCGGGCATCACGCTGGTCCGCATGACCGCCGAATTCATTGAAGCGATGATCGAACGGCAGGGCGGGGCAGGCCACGAATTTGACGGAGTTCGGCTATGGGACGGTTGGACGGAGGAGTCCAGCCCGTGGCTACGGGTACGTTTGACAGAGTTAGGCGCCATGCCCGAGCTCGTCACCTGGTTGTTGTACGCGATCGTCCGGCGAGCAGACCGGCAGATGGTTGGCCATGTGGGATTTCATAGCGCGCCGGGGCCGCCATATCTGCACGACATCGCGCACGACGGGATTGAGATCGGCTACTCGGTGTTTGCGCCATTTAAGGGTCGCGGGTATGCCACGGCGGCGGCGTCCGAGCTAATCGGTTGGGCGCGCCGGGAACACGAGGTGAGGGAGTTCGTGGCGTCCATCAGCCATGACAATGCGGCGTCAATTCGGGTCGCAGAAAAGCTCGGCTTCAAGTTCTTGCGCGAGTTCGATCCAACGGACCCGGATCGGGAGGACGTCTACCTGCTGCACGTGAGCGATCTTGCGAGGGACGAAGCCGACGCCTAAGGGTGATCGCGTGCCACCGGGATGAACCGGTTTGTGGTTGTTGCGCGGCTCCAGGTTCGATGACGGTACGAACACGACGTGATGGCGTTATTGGGATCGGATCGGAGAGGTCTGTCAGAGTGACGATCCTGCGGCCATCATGTTCGACAAGTACCCACTGTTGAAGAATGAATACACTTATCTAGGAACGCCCCGGGCGAGTTCGGGTTGAGATTGTCGTGCCAGATCAAGAGTGGGATTTCGATGCCAATCACATTCGGCAAGAAGCTGACGTCCTATCTCTTGGCGGTACCGTTGTTGGTTATTGCCGTCGCGTGCGGCGGCGGGAGCGGCATTGAACCGACCGTCGATATTGATGCCCAGGTATCCGCCGCTATCGCGGCGACTCAGGAAGCCGATAGCCGAATAAGCGCGACCGTCTCGGCCGGAATACTGGCGACGACCGAGGCCGAGGCCCGCATCCAGGCTACGGTTGAAGCGCGGGTGGAGGCCACTGCCGCCGTTGATGCCGCACGCTTGCCGACCATACAACCGTCGGCGACATCTGTGGTCCTACCCGAGCCCAGTCCAACGTCGAGCCCGCCCCCGACGGCAATACCGACGGTCAGACCAACATCGACACCCCGCCCGACACCGATACCCACCGCAACTATCGTTCCGTTGCCAACGGCTACGCCGACAACGGCGCCAGCCGTGGAATCGCTTCCGGACCTGATCGAACGCGTCGGCCCAGCCGTGGTTCAGATACTGACTAATATTGCGACCGGTTCCGGGTTTATCGTCGAGACAGAAGGCCAATCGGGCCTGATTTTGACGAATTATCACGTCATCGAAGGCGGAACCGTTGTGGACGTCATCGTTGGCGACACCACGACGTATAGAGCATCGATTCTCGGAATTGACCCCTCGCGCGATTTGGCGGTTCTGCAGATCTGTTGTTCTCAGTTCGCTTCGATTCCCATAGCGCCCGGCGACACTATCCGTGTCGGAGAAAGCGTAATTGCCATGGGCTATCCGCTCGGCGTCGGATCGCTCCGGATATCTGAAGGCATCATCTCCGGTTCTCAATTCGATGGAAACCGGGACCGGTCTGAACTACAAACGGATGCAGCGATCAATCCCGGGAATAGCGGCGGTCCGCTCGTTCTGAAGACCGGGGAAGTGGCGGGTTTGAACACATATGTGGTTTGATCATCGATCGGTGGGGTTTCGGTCGAAGGTTTCGGGTTTGCGATAGCGGCGGACACACTTCTGGACGAATTTCCGAGGCTTCGCGTCGGAACGACGACAGCGCTCCCAACGGCGACACCGATTCCGCAGGTTACCGGGAGTGTGTACTCGGACCCGAATTCCGGATACACGCTTGAGATTCCCGGAGGCTGGGAGTTCGACGCCAGCTTTGCCAACGGAGTCGCCACCTGGGACTCCCGCACGATTGCATGGGTCAGCGTTTACACGGACTTTGTCGGCAGAAATCTCTACCCGACGACACCCCACTACACGCAAGATTGGACCTTCGCGCCCAATCCGTTATGGACGTCCTTCGATATCACATCAGAAAACAACTTCATCTTTCGCACCGCGACCGACGGACAAACTTCGGTGCGCGGCCACGAATTCATATTCGATTTCACTCTGGACGGTGATCTTTTTGAGGGTGCGGCCCACTGGTTCGTGGTGGACGGCACATTTTACGAAGTGTTCCGCGCGATCCCGGAGTCCATCAGACAGATCGAACAGTACGCAGCACTCGATCTGTTGCTCAGGCTGACCCACGTTTCGTTCAGGCCGCCGCCCAGCAACTAGGATCAGCCCACGCGGTACTTGTTGAGGAACTCCGTGTTTAGCTCGATGCCGAGGCCGGGGCGGTCCGGCGCGTAGACGTAGCCGTCCTTGATCTGCAGCGTGTTCTTGTACACGTTGCCGTGCATCGCATCGAATGTGTCCGCGTAGTACTCGAGGATCAGGCCGTTCGGGATAGCGGTCACCAGGTGTATGTGGACCTCCTGGTTGCCGTGGGGAGCGATGTCAAGATCGTTCGCCTGCGCCAGGGCGGCGACCTTCATGAACTCCGTGACGCCCCCGAGCACGAGTGCGTCCGGCTGCAATATGTCGACGGCTCTGGCGTTGATCATGTCCCTGAATCCGTATCGGGTGTACTCGTTCTCCCCGGCGGCGATCGGGATGCTGGTAGCGCGGGTGATCTCGGCCTGCCCGATGTAGTCGTCCGGCTCGACCGGCTCCTCAAACCAGAACAGGTCGTACTTCTCCGCTTTCCGTGCGAACTCGATCGCCTGGTAGTGGCGGTAGGCGTTGTTGGCGTCGACCATCAGCCGGATGTCAGGGCCGACCGCCTCTCGCGCGACCCGCACGCGCTCGATGTCCACGTTAATAGGCGCCGCGCCCACCTTCATCTTGACCGCACGGACGCCGAGATCAACGTTGTGCTCCATCTCGGCGGCCAGCTCTTTCAGGCCCTTGCCCTCTTCGTAGTAGCCGCCTGCGACGTAGGTATCGATCTTGTTGGCGTATCCGCCTAGTAGCTTGTAAAGCGGCAGGCCCGCGATCTTGCCCTTTATGTCCCAGAGCGCCATGTCGATGCCGCCCAGAACGCGGGTGGTGATGCCTCTGCGGCCGACGAGCTTGGGACGCCACATCTCGTGCCAGTGGCGTTCATTGTCAAGCGGGTCTTTGCCGATCAGGATCTCTTTGAAGTGTTCGACCATGGCCACGGTGACCGCGGGCGACACCTGGTCGCCGCCGGCAAGTCCGATGCCCGTGACACCTTCATCTGTCTCGATGATCACCGGCCGGATGCCCGAATGCGTGTACGTGTAGAGGCCGTTGGTGATCGGCTTCTCACGCGGCCAGCTGTAGACCTCCATGCGGACGTCGGTGATCTTCATTTGAACAGGCTCCTATGGCGTTCGGGGATTGGTGAGAGAGCAGCGGGAGTCTAGCATCGGCGCGAAGAGCCAGGCGCTGGCGACCGGGCAATCAGCGACTGCGAGATCCGAATTGGATCGGCGGATATGCGTCCGCTATAGTCCGAGCAACTCGATTTTTCGGTATCAATCAGAGGGCCAAACGAAGAAATTCATTGTTATTTACCACGCACCGGCGTCAGCGATGGAACAGACGCAGAACATGTCACCTGAGGACATGAAAAAAGGAATGGACGCGTGGTTCGCCTGGGCCGCTGAGGCAGGAGAAGCGCTGGTTGACTTCGGCTCCCCGCTCATCGGCGGGCTGAAGCTGTCCCCGTCGGGCAGCACGCCGAGCGACCGAGAGGTCTCCGGTTATTCGATTCTGCAGGCTGAGGACATGGACGCGGCCAAAGTGATCCTGGCCGGACACCCACACCTGGCCTGGGCAGCAGGCTGTGACATTGAAGTGCACGAAGTCATGCCGATGCCGACGATGTAACGAACCGCCATGCGGCTCAGCGAGTACCGCCGGTCCGAACATCGGGTAATCTGAAGTGGTCTACTCAAGCAGTGGGGCGGACAAAGTGGTCACGTCGTCGACGAGTCGACGGCGAGACTGTCCCGCCCTGGCTTTGATAGCGGGCCCGTAGCTCAGTGGTTAGAGCAGTCGGCTCATAACCGATCGGTCGCAGGTTCGATCCCTGCCGGGCCCACCAACTTCTACTGCGATGATGTGTTTGTCGCGATGCCCCTGCAAGGGATGCGGTCGCACTTGAGACCAAAACGCTTGAACCTGGCACGAGTCTTTTCGACCGGCAGATGTCGCTCGCTAGCTTGCGAGGCGTTCCGGCGGGATGTAGGCGAAGCCGGTGGGCCGGAGTCGTTCGTCGTCGGGGCTCCAGTCCTGTACGAGTTCCGGGCGTCCCCCCGCTACGCGTACAGACGACGGATCTGATTGATCAGCGCTGACGCCATGAAGCAGGTATAGATCGACCGGCTTGTGGGTGCGGGCGTGTTCGACCTCGGGCGGCGTCAAGAACACCGGCTGACCCTGACCTGTCGTTCCCCGGACTGCAACATGAAGCTCGGGCGCGTCGTCGCGGGTGCAGAGGAGATCAAAGGGTTGGTCCGGGGTGGCGGCTGTTACTACCCATCCGGTCGACTCATAGAAGATCGTCGCAGCGTCCAGAGCCCGCGCTTCGACCGCTCGCAAGATAGCGGCATCCTCATCGGGTTGCGTGGAGACAAATGCGATCGGCTCTGTGTTCGCCAACGGTTCGCCAATCTCATCTGCCTTACCGTCCGTTTCATCGATGTCATCGGCCTGACCATTTGACTGAGCGTTGGTCGCTGGGAGATCGCCGCCGATCGGACTGACCTCCTCGACTTCGTACTCGTCGCCCTCCGGTTCGCCCGACTGGACAGCCTCTACGGGATCCTCGGCGTATGGAGTCGCGCTGACGGCGACAACATCCTCTCGAGCGGCCTCGGTGGGTGCGACGATGTCGTCCCCACCCGCCTCGCGAAACGGAAGGATTTCGGCAAGAAGTTGACCGTCGAGGGGCACCGTGTCCACGGCCACATCGAGATCGTGCGGCGGGTCCCCCGCGACGACGGTCGAGGCGAGATGGTGGCCCCTGAACAGCGTCGGTGTTGCCGCTTGTTCGACCAGGTCGACGGGCGCTGCCGCGTGCTGGTCGGTCTCGTCTGCGACTTCGACCGCCGCGATCGATTCGCCGGGCGTCCACGGGCCCGCATTAACCCGGACGTAGTCGACGTAGTCCTGGACCGCCCGCGTGAGAACAAGCTGCACGATGCCGGCCGGAGGATAGGCGTCGAGGTGGGGCATGTTCAGTTCGCCGAGCGCGGCGCTGATATTGGAAAGCTTGAACTCGATCCACTTTCCGGATCGACCGCCCAAGAACTCACGCAACGCCTGCAAATGCTCGGCTGGTTCGTACGCATCTCCGTTGAGATCGCTGACCAGCATGTCGAAATAGTCGGTGACAACCAGTTCAAGCTCGTCGGAATTCCAGTCAGGCATGCTGAACATCGAAAGGTTTCTCCGGTTCGCTAACTCTTCGACGGCGTCCGGCGCGCCGTCCCGCCGCTCCGACTTTCGATCCGATCCACACTGACGAGCTCCGCATGGCTAAGAACAATGTGCCGCCGTTGAATCGCAACATACATTTCAACAGCCGCCGCTGTGACAAGAGCGAGGATTTGGTGTGCGACGGGGAAGGTTCCGGTTTGCGGTCCGTGTGCGAATCGTGACGCGAGTCGTCCGGGACCGGGTCTTTCAGCGCCGGACTCGAGGGTTTGGCCCGCGGAACGCCGTTCGATTATCCAGCGCGGTAGCGATCACGATCTACCGGGGTTCGCTGCGACAGCGGGCTTAATAGGTCATAATCGCCGCCGGTCCGATGGGCCCTGTCGACACCGCAACAGGAGAGCACGATTTGGAGTTTGGATACTCGATGGAGTCCCACGCCCGCGGGGTTGGGGCGGCCGAGCACCACGATGCCTTTAGAGAGTTCTTCGGCCAGGTCAAGATTTGCGAAGACGGCGGGATGGACTTCATCTGGCTCTCAGAGCACCACTTCAACCCGGAACGGTCTTTCGGCTCCGCCTCCATGGTCGTGGCGGGCGCCGTTGCGGCGTTGACGGAGCGCATCAAGATCGGTTCGGCCATCCTCGTTCTGCCCCATCACAACCCGCTTCACGTCGCCGAAGAGGTTTCGGTGATTGACCATCTCTCGCAGGGGCGGTTCGAGCTGGGCATCGGCCGGAGCGGGGGCGTCGGCGGGTACCGCGGGTTCAATATGGACTACGGCGAGAGCCAGGCAAGGTTTGCCGAGTGTCTTGAGGTGATCAAACGCGCTCTTGCCAACGAGCGTTTCTCGTATCAGGGCGAATTTTATTCGTACGACGACGTGCTTTTCGCTCCGCGTCCGCACACGCACCCACATCCAAAGATCAGGTGGGCCGTCAACTCGTCTGAGACTTTCGTGGTGGCCGGGCAGATGGGCCTGCCCATATTCTGCGGAGTGCTCCAACTCAATACGGCACAGCTTGCAGAGTTGCTGGCTTCGTACGATGAGGCAGGGCGAAAGCTGGGTTCGACAGTCCACGCGATGCGCATCTCCGGATCCCGATCTACGTCTCCGACACGATGGACGACGCACTGACGGCCCCGGAAGAGGGCTTTTCAAGGCGTTACACGTCGGCGAGCGAGATTCTTGTCCGGATGGTCGCGTCCGGACAGGCGAACTACCTGGACGAACGGGCGCAACGGATCGACACGCTCGGCAATCTGGACTGGGAGGCGATCCACACCAGCGAAAAGGCGATCGTTGGAACGCCGGACGTCGTGATCGACAAGATCAAGGAGATCCGGGACGCGCTTCAGCTCACCGGAATGGTCCTCGAATTCAACGCAGGCGAACGTCTCGCCGAAAACAAGATCAACCGATCCCTGGAACTGTTTTGCGAGCGTGTGGCGCCGGCATTCAGGTGATGGATGTTCCGTCCGCGAAAGGCTCGTTGCAGACGGTGTTGTTGAGAAGCGAGTAAGGCCGACCAAGCGCCGCCGAACCCCGAGGCTCTCGCGCGTCCTGAGCCTCTCGAAGGATCGGCCGTCAACAACACCGAAGGGGCGGATTGGCATCCGCCCGCCGCTGGCCCTTCGAGAGCCTCAGGGTGCGGCGGCGGTTCCAGGGCCTCGCACGGGACGTCATACGAGGTCGGTTGACATCGCCCCCACGGCGGTCGTTCCCGGGACGGACGGCTCTCACATGCGTGGCAGGAGAGTCGCGACTCCGCGCTCCGGTCGGCGCGCGAACGGTCACTCGTCGTTCGGCCTACTTCTCGATCGGGAATCCGACGATCGATCCCCACTCCGTCCACGAGCCGTCATAGATGCGGGCGTTGTTCCAGCCAAGGACGTTCGTCATGGCGAACCAGGCCAGGGTGGCGCGGTGGCTCAGGCGGCAGTAGGTCACGACCTCCGGCGCTTGTTCCGGCGTGGCGCCTGCGGCGCTGAATCGCTGGCGTAGTTCGTCCGGCGACAAGAAGGTGTCGTCGTCGTTCACGAGTTCCTGGAAGTACAGCGGCACGGCGCCGGGGATGCGGCCGCTTCGCTCGGCGCCGTGGTCGAACCCGGGCGGCGGCATGACACGCTCGCCCCGATACTCCTCGGGCGAACGGACGTCGAGAAGCAGCCGCCCTTCGCGTCCAAGATTGTCACGGACATTGTCGCGGCCTACGCGCATCGAGGTATTGGGTTCGCCGGGCTCGCAATGCACCGGGCTAAAGCTCGGGACTTCGGCCGATAGCGGCCTGCCCTCCTTGACCCATTTCGTCCGGTTGCCGTCGAGAAGCTTCAAGCTCCGGTGTCCGGCCATCGTCAACGCCCAGAAGGCGTAGGTCCCGTACTGGACGCGGTCTGAGTAGATGACGACCGTCGTGTCCGGCCCGATTCCGATATGTCCCAGACGGGCCGCCATCTCCTCTGGCGTGGCGAACTCCCTGTCGGTCTCGTGCCAGCACAGGTCTTTCCAGAAGAAACGGATCGCGCCGGGGATGTGCCCGGTTAAATATGCCGCATCGTCGGGATCGGCGTCGGCCTCGATGACGCGCACCGCGGGGTCGTCAAGCCGTTCTGCGAGCCAGTCGGTAGTGACTAAAGCATCGGTTCTATTCATGGCTCTCCAGCACGTCGCGTTCCGGCTTGGATCTATTTGGCCTGCACATTCTGGCCCGTGATATTCCCCCCGATTTACCCGTAGAGCAATACCGGCGGGTCGACTCCATACGAGTCACGGAATCGATCAGGCGCTCACTTCTTGCGCCCGGTAACGGTCGATCACCTCCAGGACCTCCCGGCCATAGCGGTCCCGCTTTGCCGCGCCTATGCCGAATACCGAGAATAGTTCGTCGATATCGGTTGGCCGGGCCTGCGCCAGAGCGACGAGTGTTCGGTCCGAGAACACAACGAACGCGGGAACACCGTCCTGATCGGATCTCGTCTTTCGCCAGAGTCGAAGCTCGTCGTACAGCGGTCGATTTGTGTGCTCGAGTTTAGTCGCTGTTGGCGCATCCGATTTCGAAGTCGATGTCCGACCGAGGCGCGGGCCTGCGTCCGGGTTGTCCGCCTCCCACTCTCGGACCACCGCAAGTATCTGGTCCCCGTACCGCCTGGCGCGGACCGGCCCAATGCCCCAGACGTCCAGGAGTTCCGAAATCGTGCGTGGCCTTGCTTCTGCGATATCACGTGCGGTCCTGTCCTCGAACACCTCTGATAGCTCGATTCTGCCGCGGAGCGCTATCTCCGATCGGAGCCTGATCAGGAGTCCGGCGAGGCCGGACCCATCGGACCCGGACGCCATTCGGCAGTTGTCGCAGCGTTCGCATGCGTCGTCGGGCTGCTCCCCGAAATACTTGAGGATGTACTCCCTTCGGCATCCAAGCGTCTGGACGTAACCGATCATCCGCTCCAGCATCTCGGATTCATGTTCGCGATGGCGCTCCACTGCGGCCGACTTGATCTGAGCGTTCGGGTCTGTCGACAACAGGTTATCGGCGGCATCATCGAGCAAACCCGACTCCTGAAATGCGCGTATCGCCATCACCCTGCCGGGCAGGTTCATAAGTGCGGAGCCCGGATCTCGCTCGTCAGGCCCGGATCCCACCTCGGCGAGCATCCGTCGCCATGCGATCCGTAACTCGGACAGGGACGGATGATCGGCTTCGATAAACCGTCGCGGCCCGGCGGCCGACCACGGGGTGTAGATCAGGACACACTCGGCCGGTTCGCCGTCGCGTCCGGCCCTCCCGGACTCCTGGTAGTAGCCCTCGAGTCGCGCAGGCATGTCGTAATGGACCACGTACCGGGCGTCTGGTTTGTCCACGCCGAGGCCAAATGCGTTGGTCGCAACGATCACATCAACGCGATCAGTCATGAACCGGCGCTGCACATCGGACCGCGTTCGTGGGTTCATCCCGGCGTGATAGTGAGCGGCGCTGAGCCCGTTGTCGGAAAGGAGGACCGCCAGCTCTTCAGCCCGGGCGCGTGATCCGACGTAGACGATGCCGCTCTTGCCTCTGCGCTCTGAGACGAACGCCAGCAGCCAGTCCTGTTTGGCTCGATTGCCGCCGGCCTGGACCACCGAGAGCGTCAGGTTGGGGCGATCGACGGAATGCACGACGCGCCGGGCGTCTTCCAACCCGAGCCGGCGGATGATGTCCACCCGCGCTTGCGGCGTCGCCGTGGCGGTGAGGGCGACCGTACGCGGCATGCCCAGTTGTCCACGGACGGCGTCCAGTCTCAGGTAGTCCGGTCGGAACGTGTGGCCCCATTCCGAGACGCAGTGGGCTTCATCGATCGCGAGCAGGTTTACCCCGGCGCGTGCCAGACCGGCGACGAATTTCCTGTTTCCCAGCGATTCGGGAGATGTGAACAGGAGATCGAGATGGCCGTCCCGAAAAGCGATGAAGGTCGACCGTTTCTCTGAGTTGGTCAGGTTCGAGTTGATGAAGGCTGCGCGCACGCCGTTGGCGACCAGACCCTCAACCTGGTCCTGCATCAATGCGATGTGCGGAGAGATGACCAACACGCGGCCCGAGACGAGCGCCGGGAGGACGTAGGCCATGCTCTTGCCGCTCCCGGTCGGCAGGACCGCGAGGACGTCAGAACTCTCAAGCCCCTCAAGTACTTCCACCTGGCCCGGGCGTAACCGTGGAAATCCGAACTTCTCGGCGAGTATTGCGTCGTACTTTCCGTTGTAGACGGTATATGTGGCGTCGGAAATCACGGGTTCATCTTTTTCGCGTGGTCCTGGAAACGTTGCGCCCGGATTTGCGGTTCGTGGGCGAGGAGGTCGAACCCCCCGGGGTGAGGTTCCGGCCCCGTGCTCAGGGCCGGCAGGTTGATCGCGCTTCCAAGATTGTGATCTTCCCCTTAGGCCACCGACCGGATGATAGCGACCGTGTCGAGATCAGCGCGAGAAGATGTCGCATCGGGACGGCGCGGAAGCTTTGCGGCCGAACTCGCCGCCTGAAGTTCCATACCGCACGAACACTGTACGGGTCGATTAGCATCGACCCGTGGGCCGTGATCCCGGGCCGACACG
>JAQBUX010000055.1 GCA_027623795.1 Chloroflexota bacterium | reverse complement strand
CCCCCCGCCACATCGTAGGGGCGGCGCAAACATACTCCCTGTATCAACGGCGTTTCCTCAACCTTGAATCGCCCGTGTGACGTGCAGCGTCTTACCCTCGCAGATTGCGAATCGCCCGATCGTCAACACCGCGTTGCCAGACCGGGCGCACGGGCGTATCGACGTTCGCAATTCTCTTTGCGGGCGGGGGGGGGAGGGGGCAGTCGGCCGCCCCTACGATGTGTTGCTGATCGACCGCGGCCGCGATATTCAACCAAACGATGGCAGGGGGTGGGCACGCGACAGGATCGCCCTTGAACCCTGCGCCAATAGTGGCGGGTCTGTTGGCTGATGGGCGAAGGGCGGGTAGTCGGGCGTGTCTCAGAAATCGCCGTCGGACGCGGTTCCACGATGAAGACTCCTCCCTCACCCTCATCCTTCGACCGACGGGCTCCCAGTCCTCTCCCGCTGGGAGAGGGGGATTCTGAGACACGCCCAGTCGGCCGCCCCCAACGGTGTGTTGCCGGTCGATCGCGGCCGCTATATTCAACCAAACAATGTCATGATTCCGCAGGGGACCGCCTATCGATCGCCCATCAAATATCATCGGGTACAGGTAAGCAGAAATCATGAACGCCTCAGACATCGAACGGGCCGCAACAATCATCGCGGATGGCCGACTGGAGCATGAGAGGCTGGGACCCCTCGCCAACGAAATCGCTCCGGAAAATGAAGACGACGCGTACCGGTTACAGGCGGCTGTGAGCGAACGGCTGTCCGCAGGCGGATACGGCGAACCGGCTGGCCGGAAAATCGGTTGCACGACGCCGGTGATGCAGGAGTTCTTACAGATCCCAAATCCGTGTGCGGGTTTTGTTTACGCGCCGACCGTCCGCGAAGGCGAAGGTGAGTTCGACCATTCTTCGTTCCTGCACGTCGGCGTCGAGTGCGAGATCGTCGTGCGGCTCGGCGCGGGTCTGCCCCCGAGACCCCTGCCGTACGACAGGTCCGCCGTCGAGCCGGCTGTTCAGGCGGTTATGTCCGGGATAGAGGTGGTCGACGACCGGTGGAACGACTACCGGTCGATAGATGTCGCGACGCTTATCGCGGACGATTTTTTCGGCGCCGGATGCGTCATCGGTGAACCGGTTACCGCGTGGCGTGACCTGGACCTCGCGACGCTCGTGGGAAGGATGTCGATCAACGGGCGCGAGGTCGGGTCGGGCGCGGGGCGCGACATCATGGGCCACCCGCTTGAGGCACTGGCGTGGCTGGCGAACAGCGCCATACGTCACGGCTCGCCGCTTCGTGAGGGTGAGTTCGTATTTCTCGGCAGCTTGGTCGAGACGAAATGGATCGAACGGGGCGACGTCGTTGAAATCGAGATCAATGGGCTGGGGCGAGCCACGGCGAGATTCGTTTGAGGAGGACCGGTCCTGCTCAGCGATCTGTTACATTCCGATCCCTCCAACCGGAGAGCGGCATCCGCGGAGCGTGACGCTTGCGCGAACAGGACGGTTGAACGGGATTGGGACGCAGAGCGATATTGACGGTGGTCGCCGTCCTGATTACATGGATCACGGTCGGTTGTGGATTCTGGGGCCGCGACGTTGAGGGAGAGACGGCCCAACTTCAGCCCCCCACTCCAGACCCGTCCATCCCCACGGCGACGCCCAACGCCGATCTACTGGAAGTTCGCGTCCTCGGTTTCGAGTACTGGGATCGGTTCAACGCCTACGAACTCGAGCGGGTCCTGGAGATGTTGACGCCTGAGTACCTTGAGGCGCGCAGCGACTCCTTGAAATCGGACATCGGGCGGGTTGATCAGTTCGGCATCAAGCTCCGGCCGACGGTACTTGAGGAACCGGTTTTCACGGGCGAGGGCTCCGCAGAGCTGGCGATGCGGCTGCGCACGCCGATCGACATTCGACGAATCCTGATGCAGTTCGTGAAGCTGGACGGACGCTGGATGATCTCGTTCGCCGAGGAGCAATCCCTTGAAGAGGCTGCCGGGGCGAAGGGCGACGGCGGAATCTAACGGGCCTTTCAAATGCACCTCGGGACCGCAGGTGGACACCTAACAGACGGGTGTCTACGATATTCGCCGCCTCCCGAAGGCCGAAGGCCGTAAAACAGGGTTGGCGTTAATCGACGAGGTCAGGTTGCCGCATCACAAGGAGTCTGTCGCTATCGCCGCGCCGATCGAGTCCGTGTTTGGCGCGATGACGGACCTCGATCGATGGAAGAGCTGGTGGCCGCAGATCGAAAGTGTCACCCTTCCAGACGGGTGGTCAGTGGACGGCGAACTGGCGTGCCGGGTGATGGGGATGGACCTCGACGGCGCCGTCACCTCCTACGAGTTGAATCGCCAACTCGGGTTTGAGACGCAACTGCCCGCCGGTGGGCGCGTGGTCCAGCATTTCACCTTCCAGACCGAGAACGACGGCACCCGGTTGACGGCTGAACTGGACGCGTCCGGTATCGCGGGCATGATGTTCACCCGCAAACGACTGCTCAGAGAGATGGAACGACTCAAAGCAAACGTGGAGAACGCACAGGCCGGCTGAACGACAACCCGGGACTGTGTGGTCCCCTTCGACGGGCTCAGGACAGGGCCTCCGACGGGCTCGGGACAGGCCCAACGACGGTTTCGGGACCGGTCTTCTGTCCGGCGGAATTCAAATATGAACATACATGAGTATCAGGCGCGCGAAATCCTCGAATCGTACGGGGTGCCCGTGCCGCGCGCCGGCGTCGCCTCGACGCCCGACGAGGCGCGAAAACTGGCGGTCGATCTTGGCGGCCGCGTCGTCGTCAAGGCGCAGGTCCACGCCGGAGGCCGTGGGAAGGCGGGCGGCGTGAAACTTGTCGAGACGCCTGACGAAGCCGCCGCGGCGGCCGAAGGGATGCTCGGCCGAAACCTGGTCACCCACCAGACGAGGGCCGGCGGTGTGCCCGTCCGGCAGGTCCTGGTCGCGGAGCTGACCGACATCGCCGATGAACTGTACCTGGCGATAACCCTCGACGCCGATGCCCGTGCGCCCATGGTGATGGCGAGCTCAGAGGGCGGGGTCGAGATCGAAGAGGTCGCTGCCAACACACCGGAGAGGATCGTCAGGGTCGCGGCCGACCCGTTGATCGGACTTTCTCCATATCACGCACGCGACGTGGCGATGAAGATCGGCATCCCTCCCGATCTGATACGGCCGGCGACGACGTTGATCATGAACCTGTACCGGATATTCCGGGACAAGGACGCGTCGCTGGTCGAGATAAATCCACTCGTGATCACGACGGACGGACGAGTAATGGCGCTGGATGCGAAGATCGGATTTGAAGACGACGCATTGTTCCGCCATCCAGAGATCCGGAGTCTTGAGGACCCGGAGCAAAACGACGAGCTGGAACAGAAAGCGCACGACGCCGGCCTGGCTTACGTGAAGCTGGAGGGCGGAAGAGTCGGCTGCATGGTCAACGGCGCCGGCCTTGCCATGGCGACCATGGACATCACCAAGACGGCGGGAGCAGACCCTGCAAACTTTCTCGACGTGGGGGGCGGAGCCGCGGAAGACAAGATCGCCGAGGCGTTCGGGATCATCGTCTCGGACCACGACGTTGAGGCAATCCTCGTGAACCTTTTTGGCGGCATTCTTCGCTGCGATGTCGCCGCCCGCGGGATCGTCATGGGGGCCAGGAGCACGGGTACGCAGCTTCCGCTGGTGGTTGCGATGCGCGGAACCAATGCCGAAGAAGGACTTCAGATTCTTGCCGACGCCGGGCTGAACGTCACGACTGTCGGTGACCTCGGCGAGGCGGCCAAGGCGCTGACGAACGTCCTGGCGATCGGCCCCGCAGGGCCAAATGGGGGCACCGATTAGATGGGCATCCTTGTCGACGAAAATACGCGTCTGCTCGTACAGGGTCTCGGCCGGGACGGGTCGTTCCAGGCGAGCCGTTGCCGGGCGTACGGAACGAACATGGTGGCGGGCGTACATCCGCGCCGCGGCGGGACGAAGTTTGAAGACGAAGTCCCGATATTCGAGACGGTCGCCGAGGCGGTGGACGCTACAGGTGCAAACGTCGGGTTGATCTTCGTACCCGCGTCCGGCGCCGCCGACGCCATCATCGAGCAGGTCGATTCCGCGCTCCCGCTGGTGATATGCATCAGTGAGGGTGTGCCGGTACAGGACATGGTGACCACGATCCGGTACCTGGAGGGCAAGCCTTCTCGGCTGCTCGGCCCCAACTGTCCGGGTCTGATCCGCCCCTCGACGCAGACGAAGATCGGCATCATCCCGGGCAACATCCTCAGCGAAGGCAGGGTTGGCGTCGTATCCCGCAGCGGCACGTTGACCTACGAGGCCGTGGTGCAACTGACAGAGCTGGGGATCGGCCAGTCAACCTGCGTCGGAATCGGTGGAGACCCGATCCACGGCACGACCTTCGTGGACGTGCTGGAGATGTTCCAGGACGACGACGAGACGGACGCTATCGTGATGATCGGCGAGATCGGCGGCACCAAGGAACAACAAGCGGCCGAGTACATCAAGAATCACGTCACGAAGCCGGTTGTCGGGGCGATCGTCGGCCAGACGGCGCCCCCCGGCAAGCGGATGGGCCATGCCGGGGCGATCATCACGGGCAAGGCCGCGCTCGCGTCCGAAAAGATCCGTGTGCTCAGAGAGGCCGGTGTACACATCGCCGAGTCGCCGGCGGTGATCGGGGCAAAGATGGCGGAAGTCCTCGGGCGGTAGACGGCGCGTTCCTGTCCGACCCGGTTTGTGAGTTGGCTCCGGCACATCAACCATGGCCGGGACGGTTCTTGCGATCGAGCCTCAGAAAAAGAGAGCGGGGGCGCATGTTGTGCGCCCCCGCTCATTTGTTTTCAGTCGTGCCGGAGTGAACTCGCGGCCCCCGTCCTAGTCGCCGGCTCCGGCTGGCGCCACTGCGGCATCTTCGCCGCTCACTGACACAGGAGCCTGCGCACCGCCCTCAACCCGAACATCCGGCAGCCAGTGCAGGAAGCGAGGAAGGTACCAGTTCCTGTCGCCGAGGATTTTCATCGTGGACGGCACCAGTATGGAGCGCACTATCGTGGCGTCGATCAGGATCGCCACCGCAAGTCCGAAACCGAACTGGGATGTGGTTATGAGGTCGCCGGCCGCGAACCCGCCAAACACCGCCACCATGATTAGAGCCGCGCCGGTGATCAGCCCGGCCGTCGACCGGATGCCGTACGCCACTGCGCTCGCGTTCAACCCGGTCTCGTCGTACTTTTCCCTGATCCTGCTGATCAGGAACACCTGATAGTCCATCGACAATCCGAACAGGATTGTGAACAGCATCAGAGGTAGCCAGGGTTGGATTGCCGGTGTCTCCTGCAATCCAAACAGCTCGTTGCCGACACCCTTCTGGAACACGAGAACCAGTAATCCGTAGGCGGCGCCAACAGACAACAGGTTCATGATGATCGCCTGGACCGGTACCACGATCGAGCGGAACACGATCATGAGCAGTACGAAGCTCAGGCCCAGCACGAGCGCTATCACCCACGGCTGGTATGCCGAAGTCGTGTCGAGAAGGTCGACCTCTTCCGAGGTCAGACCGCCGACATGTGCTTCCGCTTGCACTCCGGCGAACGCGGCTGGCACGTAGTCATCCCTCAAGGTTCTGACGGCGTCCACCGCGACCTTGCTTTGTGCGCCGCCGGACAGTGCGAAAGTGATCAGTCCGACGTCGCCGGATGCGTTGACCTCGATCTCGGACGCCGGCCCGAAAGCGGGATCGGCGTCAAGTGCGGTCTCAAGATCAGAAATCGCTTGCTGGACCGGAGCCGAGTTGATATCGCCTTCGATAACGACTTCGGCCGGAGCGCCGAGTATGAATCCGAACTCTTGCCTCAGCACGTCGAAGCTCTGCTTCGACCGGAAGTTTTCCGGCAGGTCCTCGACACCCGACGATCCAAGATTGATGTCGAACAGCGGTATCGTTGCCACGATCAGGAAGCTTGCGCTGGCCAGCATCGCGACCCACGGCCACCGCATGACGCCACGCGTCAGCCATGCCCAGAATCCGCCGCCGCCGTGCTCGGTGCCATCGTCCAGTCTGGGCCGCGGAATGAACGGGACCTTGAAACGATTAACCCGATCCCCCATCAATCCCAAAGTCGCCGGCAGAAGCGTCATGGTCGCCAACACGGCGACGATGACCACCGAGATCGCACCGATACCCAGGCTGACGAACACACTCTGCGGCAAGATGAGCAACCCGATCAGCGCAAATACGACCGTCACGCCGCTGAACAGGACAGCCCGGCCGGCCGTGGACGCTGCGATACCGATCGCATCGATCTTTTCGTGCCCCCGCTGTCGCTCTTCACGGAAACGAGAGACGATGAACAGCGCGTAGTCGATTCCGACCGCGAGCCCGATCATCGTGATGATGTTCTGAACAAACACGTTCAATTCAAAGAACGAACTGATTATGGAAACGATACCGATAGCGATCACCATCGAGATGATGGCCAGAACTATTGGAATGAAGACCGCGGCGATTGCGCCGAATACGACGGCAAGGATGATCAAAGCGAGCGGAATCGCAAACGACTCGCCGCGCTCAAGGTCCGCCTGGTTGCCCTCGGTAAAGTCGACGGAGAAGGTCGCCTCGCCGAAGATGAACGCTTCGTATCCGCCCGGTAGATCCGCGTCACTCAACAGGTCGTGGACATCCACGATGTTGATCTCAGCGCCGTCGAATCCGTCCGCAATTGTGACGGGGATAACGGTCGTACGCCTGTCCGCCGAAACCTGGGATTCAGCGCCGGTGTCGTAAAAGCTGACGGCCGATGTCACCACGTCGGGGCCAAGGGAGCGAATCTCTTCCGTCAGAGTCTCGACCGTCTGCCTGAACTCGGCGTCGTCGACCGTTGCAGAAGGCGAGCGGAGAATCACTATCTCCGTGATCTGCTCGGGCCCCCGCAACCGTTCAATCGCGTCCAGCGCCTGCTTGGACTCAGGGTCTCCGAGGAATTTGACCTGCGTCGTCGTGCCGTCAGTGAACAGGGTCGCGATCGCAGCGATCGCGATGACGAGCACGGCGAGCCAGGCGAGCAAAACGCGTATCGGCCGCCGCGCGCTCGCTCTAGCCAGGTTTTCGGTTGATAGTCCGCTAAGCATCGTAATTGTCCCCCCGGTAGACCGATCGCGGACGTGGCGCGGACTCCAATCAAATGTCCCGGTCCCGCAGCCACCCGGCCCGGGACGTAAAGTGCGGTTTCGTTTGAGAATGTTGTCTTCGCGTGGCACAACTCGTATGCCAGCGTCGTACGGTTGCCCCGGGCGGGCCGTGTGCGCCGACGGCCGCTGTTACGCTCCCGGGCTGTCCTCGATCAGGCTGGCGATCGCGTTCGGCCCGGATGTCAAACCTGATCCAGCGATCGGATCGTCGGTCACGCGACCGCTGACGCGGGTTCGTTGTCAAGCAGGTCCATGTTGAACACCACGGGCAGTACGGCCCGGGCGCACATCATGCAGCGGTAAGCGCAGTCCTTGCGGTCAAACTTGGCCGACCCACCGCAGCGGGTGCACGCGCCTACGAGTACCTCGGGCGCTCCACTATTTACCATTTTCATCTCCGTTTCATCTCCGGCTGCGGGAGTCCCGCAGCGTCATGTTTCATCGGTCCGGTCTGGACCGCAAGATCGCCAATGTTGTTTTGGCCTGTCCTAACGAGGGTTACGGAATCTCGGGCCCTCGTCCCTGATCGGTATCGGTATCGGCACAGGGATGCTGTCCGGGCGGGGACCGAGGAGTTCCCTGAGCCGCTTTAGGAACTCCGCCAATTTCTGATTCACTTTCCTGGCCTGTCGCGGTAGAGGTAGAGCCGCTGTGTTCGACCGGAAGATACGAATGTAACTGACCGGTCAGTTTTCTTTGATGCGACACCGTACACGATGATGCAGTTTTCTAGCGGCTTCATGTCTTTGCCGAGCCCCGCTTGCGGGTTCCCAGACCAATGGGGACGGCCCTTGAGAAGTCGCCGGCCAGCAGAGCGCTTACGATCCGACAACACGCATCAACGTCCACCCCGGCGTCCCACGACTTCTGCAGAACGATGCCCATGAACATGCCGCCGATCACCCGCGGCACCAACTCCGGGTTCAGGTCTCCGTTGATCTCACCCCGCCGTTGCCCTTCCTCGATTATTCCGGCGATAACGGGGCCCCAGAGCTCAAACTCTTGCATCTGTAGTTCGTAGATGCGCGGATTGGTCATCGCCTCCGCCCATAACTGGACCGCCAGGCGGTAGCCGTCCCGAGCCGCTGGATCGCTCAGTTTTGCGTAAACGCCCTCCGACAGACTGACGAGCGCCGCCACCGGACCATCCTGCTCTAACACCTCGTTCATCATCACCGATTCCTGGTTGATGGAACGCTCGTACATCGCTGCGACGATGTCTTCCTTGCTCGAGAAGTACCTGTAGAGCGCGCCCTTGCTCATCTCAGCCTCGGCGCAGATCTCGTCCATCGTGGTTTGATGGAAACCGTGCCTCGAAAACCGTCTGACCGCGGCGTCCATGATCTGGTCCCGACGCTCTTCCAGGTGCTGTTCGGAAACTTTCGGCGACATCTCTACTCTCACCCGTCAAAGAGATGCGACCGGAAACTGAGCTTTCCAATAAAACTGACCGGTCAGTCATCTTGACGCTGGCTATCATGCCAGACGCCGCTCACGAGTGCAACCCCGGACTCCCGTAGGCGTTTACTCCCTGCCAGAGGAACCGGTCGCGCGGTATGATGGTAGATCGTGGCGTGAGTGCGCCTCCCGACCGGGTCCACGGTCCTGCCTGTGGGTTCGCAAGCCGGGTTTATCGTCATGCAGTAGCCGCGCCGGGGCAGACCCAGCCCGAGACACGGCACGAATGTCCCGCAGGCGGGCGCTACCTGCCGCCCGAACAATCTGACTTTTCACTGATAGATCGTCGAACGCCACGGACAGTCCGCGGCCGGGCCCTTCTCCGGGAGGATGCCCCCGACGCTGGATTAAATAGATGCTTTTCGCTGACAAACTGGCTATGTCCTTCGGGACGCGTGAACTGTTCTCCGACGTGACCTTCGTCATCGGTGAAGCCGAGCGCGTGGGCCTGGTCGGGCCCAACGGGGCCGGCAAATCGACGCTTCTTCGCCTGATCGCGGGGCTGGAGATTCCCGAGTCCGGGAGGACCGGTCACCGCGGCGGGGATTCCGGATACTTGAAGCAAGAAGCTGATCTTTCGCCAGAGTTCACGCTCGTCGACGAGTTGTGGAAGGCTTTCCCCGAGGCGCTCGAACTGCGCCGTCGACTCGAAGAGATCTCGGGCCGGCTCGAATCGGGCGACGGCGATGTGATGGCGCTCGTGGACGAGCAGACAGAGCTTTACGAGCGTTACGACCTGCTCGACGGTTACCGGATCGAGGCACGCATCGGTAAGGTGTTGGACGGCCTCGGCTTCTCCCGGCCGGACTGGGACAAGCGATGCACAGATTTCTCCGGTGGGTGGCAGATGCGCATCGCGCTGGCGAAGATTCTGGCCTCCGTCCCGAAACACGCGCTATTGGACGAGCCGACAAACCATCTGGACACCGCCGCGCGAGACTGGCTTGCGGAGTATTTGAATGACTACCCCGGCGCTGTGGTGATCGTGACCCACGACGGTGAGTTCATGAACAAGGTCGTTACCCGCATCCTGGAGCTGGACCAGGGCGAGATCACAAGCTACACCGGGGATTTCAGCTCATATCTGGTCGAGAAGAAGGCACGCGCCGAAGCGCGTGAGCGCGCACGTCTGCGCCAGCAGCGTGAGATCACACGGCAACGCCGGTTCATCGACAGGTTCCGATCAAAGGCCACCAAGGCCACCCAGGTTCGCAGCCGTGAGTTGGCGCTGGAAAAGATTGAGATCATCGAGCCCGTCAAAAAGGCCGCAGAAGTGCGATTTGCCCTACAGGCCAACGGGAGGACTGAACGCGAGGTCCTGAAGATCCGGAATCTCGCCAAGTCGTTCGACGCAGAGCCCGTACTTCTGGACGTGAACATGGATGTCGAGCGCGGGCAAAAGGTGTGTCTCGTCGGGGCGAACGGCGGCGGCAAGAGCACACTTCTTCGACTTGCCGTAGGGTCCCTGGACCCTGATGAAGGTCAGATCGAGTGGGCGGAACGCGCCCGTCCGGGTTATTACGACCAGCACCAGGACGAAGCCCTTGACCCGGAACGGACGGTGCTTGAAGAGGTGCGCGACGGCTCAAACGGTGCGCCTGACGTGCGGCTGCGTTCCGTACTCGGCCAGTTCCTGTTCAGCGGGGACGACGTGTTCAAGCCCGTGAAGGTGTTGTCCGGCGGCGAGCGCAGTCGCGTGGCCCTGGCGAAGTTTCTGATCCAACCGACAAACGTCCTGCTCCTCGACGAGCCGACCAACCACCTGGACCGGGCAACTCGCGTCCGGCTGATCGAGGCGCTCAGCAGTTACGACGGGACGATCATCTGCGCCAGTCACGACCCGGGCATCGTCAACGGCATCGCGACACACGTGTTTGAGGTCAAAGATGGCGAGGCGAAAGAGATCCTCGAGATGCGCAAGATCGACCCGATCGGCGACGATGGTCCAAAGACGGCACGCCAACGTCGCGCTGCCAAAGAGGCTGCGTCAGCCGGCTAAATGCCAGACGAGTCCGGCGCCAGAGCCGCGGCATGCACCCGGTACGGGTGGTGACAATTTCGTAGCGGCGTGTGGCGATGCGACCTCGCGCTTGTTACGCCTGTTCCTACGCCGTAACGCTGCAGGGCGCTGCCGCTCAATCGAGAGGTCCGATCGGGCAGTCCGGAGTGAGATTCCAGAGGCATCGTCCGCTGTCGATCTCGTGCGGTCGTGATGCGAAGTACATGACGGCGCCTCGGGTCCTGCTAATCGGCGGTCCGTCGCACGCCGGTAAATCAACGCTGGCGGAGTCGATGGCGAAACGGTTCGGCTGGCGCCACGTCTCGACCGACAGCCTCGCCCGCCATCCGGGCCTCCCGTGGAAGACCGAGGCCAGGTCTGCTGTGCCGCAGCACGTCTCGGATCACTACCTTTCGCTATCTGTCGACGAATTGATCACCGACGTGATGGGCCACTACGAGAAGGTGTGGCCGCGTATCGAACAACTGGTGGTGTCCCATATTGCGGCCGATTCTGGCGCCGGGTTGATCGTGGAAGGATCGGCGGTGTTGCCTGAGCGTGCTGCGGCACTGGACCGGGATCGCATCGCGGTCCTATGGCTGACGGCCGATCCCGCACTCTTAAAAGCCCGGATTCACGCATCGAGCGGATTCGAACGATGCGCCGATTTCGAAAAGGGCCTGATCGCCAAATTCGTCCAGCGTAACGAGCGGTATGACGAGCTCAGGGCGGAAGCAGCGAATCGCCCCGGTCTGCTCAGTATTGGTGTTCAGACCGCAGATACCCTCGGTGAACTCACGGAGCGCTGCATAACCCTTCTGGGGATCGGGATAGCGCCAGGACCCCGTCGTGTGAGCGCTCGCCACACGTAGGTGCGGCCGACATCCAGACCTCATGTACCGATCGGTCGATCTCACATAGCCCTCACCGGACAAGCGAAACGCCCGGTGATAGTGATCTGGTACGTCTGGATTACACCATTCAGTACAGATGTCCGAAGCGGGCCGGATCTGAATCGTTGACGCTTAAGAGCGGCGAATTCGGGCAACTGGAGTTTGTCGGCGACTGCTACGCCCGTAATATCTCCCGCCGCGCCAGGATGCGCTCGGTTAGCGGTTGCATACCTAGCTCGCCCGTGACGATCAGGGCTTCATCCTGAAGTTTTGCGGCCTTCGCCCGGTCGCCGATTTCCACCTGTGCTGAGGCTCTCGAAGCGCCCTCCCCTCCCGCTGACTCCGTAGCCCTATCCAACAGCATTTCTGAGTAAAGCATTAGCGACCACGCTAGCTCACCCCGGGCGCCGGCCTTGCGGGTCTGTTCGATGGCGTTCTGGAAATGCTGTTCGGCAGCATCGGTCTCACCCATCGTCGTCTTCAACTGGCCTCGAACCCGTTCCAGTGACATCGTCGAAACTGCGTCCACGACGCGGTTGATCCCGCTGAGTCTTTGGTAGAAAACGTCACACTCAACGCGGTTATTCAGAGCGGCCGCAGAGACGCCTCGCATCATGTCGGCTGACACTTCCCACGACCTGTGGTGTCTAGTTAGAACCGAATGTTCCGCGACGGCAATCTCCTTCAATGTCCCGGTCCATCCTCCGAGGAATGCCAACACCTGACCGAGCGAGTCCGCCCACCAGCCGATCAGCCCGCGCAGGGAGGTCGAATCTTGAATCCCTCTCCGAATTCGAAGGAATTCAACCTCAACATCCGGGCCCTTGATATTTCTCCGGCCGGCCAGGGAATCGAACAACAACTCGTAGAGGACTCCCACCTCCGCCATTTCCGGCCGACCAGCGCTGTGATCAAAAAAGTAGGCCCGAGCCCGCTCCCAGTCTCCGGCGCAGATCGCCATGCCCGCGCCTATCCAGCTTGAGGACGACCTCCAGAGGGCGTCCCCGACAGACTCCGCAAGTGCCAGATTTCGGTCGATTAGCTCAAACGCCTGCCCCAATTGCCCCTTATGCAGGTACTCCGAGGCGGCAAAGTTCTGCGATCTGAGGGCGCTCGGCGGGTCCCCACCCTCCTGAGCAAACGTCCAGGCCAACTCTCCATGGTGGATCGCAGCCGCGGAATCGAGTCGGTGGAACGCTATCTGACACATATGGGCGTTGGCGCGCGCTTCAAGCGCTTTGCTGCCCACACTCTGGGCGATGGCTTCCGCTTTTAGAAATGCCTCGTCAGCGCCAGGAAAGTCTCCCTCATTGTCCATGAGGCACGTGCCGTGCCTGGTCCATAGCCAACCGGCTTCGACGCTATCACCCGGCACAAGGTCGAGCGCTTCCCTCGTAATTTCTGTGGCGCCCGCTATACCGCCGAGTACGATCGAATTCGTCGCCATCCGCACGGCGTCTGTGATGCTTCCTTGCCCAGCGTAAATCCAGTACGCCCACGATAGGTCGTCCC
>JAQBUX010000054.1 GCA_027623795.1 Chloroflexota bacterium | reverse complement strand
TAGTGTTGTTGAGGATGACGCGATGGTCTTCTTATCCCGGGGCCCCAACCCCTTCAAACACCACGAACGTGGACACTACTCTGTCTGGAAGGAGCCGAACGACTTCGCGATCGTAGCTGGCTGGGACGTGCCCTGAACGCGCATGAAATCATCACAAATATCACGGGTGATTTCGAGCGATCGCGCAGCTACGCCGGACAATCGGTCTCCCTGTCATCCGACAGAGATCCAAGACCTCTTGTGCACATGCACGCACTCCTCAGAGAAGCTGAACAAGGCTCACGAGCGGCGGACGAGATGTTTGACCCTCTTCGGGAGCTCGCATACGGCTGGAACGAACGAGCCACCGTTGAGTTCGCCTACTACGCTTTCTTATCAGCGATCGTTTCTCGCATTTCCGGCGACCGCAAAGGGCTTGAAGACGCCTCTGATGCGGCAAACGAGATTCTCGAGTCTGAGTCGGTAACACCGCTCGTCGAGTGGCTCGCACGAGTCGCACTGGCGATCGTCGCGGTAGAACGGTCTGACCCTCAATTGGCGGCGCAACAGTATCAACGGCTGTTACCCATGAGCGGCAAATGGTTGTTCTTTGGAGGTGACCGCTTGCTCGGCCTCCTTGCCGGGACACTCGGACGGACAGAAGAGGCTGTTCGCCATCATGAAGACGCTGTGAAATTTGGGCGCGATCTCGGGTACAGGGTGGACCTCGCCTGGAGTTACGCCGAATATGCGGAGACCCTCCTCGACCGCGACGACCCACATTCGACAGGCTCAGTGCATGCTTCGAGTGCCTCAGGGATCAGCGACCGCGAGAAGGCGATTGAGCTACAGGGCGAGGCCCTCGCTATCACTCAGGAGCTGGGGATGCGGCCCCTCACCGAGCGCATCCTGGCGCGACGGGAGATACTGCGGGCGTAGCTCGACACGGAAATCAGGGACCAGACCCCAGTTACGGGAGACAACATGACGAGTGAACGGGACACGTGGCTGGCACTGACAACGGAAGAGCCGATCGACCCTGACCTGCCGATCTGCGATCCACATCACCATTTCTGGGACCGGCCTGACAGCCGTTATCTACTTGACGAGCTGCTGCAGGACACCGGCGGCGGTCACCGGATAATGGAGACGGTCTTCGTCGAGTGCAGTTCTATGTACAGGCGGGACGGCCCCGAACTCATGCGTCCGATCGGCGAGACGGAGTTCGTCCAGGGACTCGCGGCCATGAGCGCAAGCGGAGGGTACGGCGATACGAAGGTCGCGGCAGGGATCGTTGGCTACGCTGACCTCTCTTCGGGTGACAAAGTCACCGCGGCGCTCGAAGCGCAAATCGAGGCCAGTAAAAACCGATTCCGCGGGATTCGGAACTCGTCGTGCTGGGATGAGAGTCCCGACATCCGTTCCTACAAAAACCCCATGAAGGGGTTGCTGGCCGATCCGAAGTTTCGGGAGGGGTTCAGCGCGCTCGACAAGCTCGGTCTGAGCTTCGACGCCTGGCTTTACCACACGCAACTGATCGAGCTGGCGGACCTGGCGAGGGCGTTCCCGGGCGTGACGATAATCCTGGACCACATCGCCGGACCACTCGGGACTGGTCCTTATGCCGGCAAGAAAGAGGAGGTCTTTGCTAGCTGGAAGGCCGGTATGACCGAGCTGGCGACCTGCCCCAACGTGGTGATCAAACTGGGCGGGTTTGGGATGCCGCTCGGCGGCTTCGGGTGGCACGAACGCAGCGCACCGCCGACCTCGACGGACATCGCGGAGGGGATGTCGCCCTACTATCTCTACTGCATCGAGAAGTTCGGGGTGGATCGATGCATGTTCGAGAGCAACTTCCCTGTCGACAAGGTGTCGAGCTCTTACACAGTGTTGTGGAACGCGTTCAAGCGTATGACAGAGGGGTTCTCTGCGGCCGAGCGCTCGTCGTTATTCCGAGACACCGCTGTCAGGACATACCGACTGGATGTTGAGTAGGCGCTCCCCGTCCCGCGATCCCGAGACACAACAGGAGGCCCTGTTACGCCGCCAGACATCCGGACAATCGCCGATCAGTTAGACGTGATATCGGCCGGCTGGGCGACTGAACGAGGAGAGCGCCAGAAGCGACGGCAACTCGTCCAGGCCGATTTCGACCAGTTGGCGCGAGCCGGGTTCACGCGTACCGGCGTGCCCGAATCCCACGGAGGCGTCTGGAGATCGATCGAAGAGTCGACCGGGCCGGTGTGTGACATGCTGCGCGTCCTCGCGCATGGTGATTCGTCGGTCGCGCTGGTCGCCGCAATGCACCCGTCCGTCCTGCTTGTGTTCGGATGGCTGTCGGTCACAGAAGCGGACGGCGTCTACCAGGCCGCATGGGACGAGCAACGGGAATGGGCGTTCGGAACGGCCATTGAAGGCCACTTCTGGGGGACGATCACATCGGAATCGGGCAGCGGCGGCGATGTATCGAAGACCCGCTCGACCGCAAAACTAGAAAACGGCCAATACCGGATGACCGGGACCAAGCACTTCGGTAGCGGTTCCGGGATGACCTCGTTCATGGTCACGACAGCGGTCCCGGAAGGTGAAAGTGGACCCGAGAGCTTTTTCATGGACATGCGTGACGTGGTCATGGATGGCTCCGGTGGCGTCAAATTGATCGCTCCCTGGGACGGGCACGGGATGACCGCCACACAGAGCCACACGATCGCGTTTGTCGACTTCCCGGTTACACGACGGGCCTGGCCCAATGCCGGCGATCAGATCAGGTCGGTTGCGACGGCGTCGGTTCAATGCATGTTCACGGCGGTGATCGTTGGGATCGTCGAAGTGGCGGTCCGCACCGCCCGGGAACAGTTGTCCGGCAAGAAGGACAGCCTGACTCCATACGAGCAGGTCGAGTGGAGCCAGGTAGAGGTCGAGGCGTGGCAGATCCAACAGTTCTATGTGGGGATGCTGCGCGCAATCGAGGACCCAGAGACGCGAGCGTTCCAGTCTTTGCTGGCCAAGACGGCGGTCGCTCAGGTCTCCGAGTCGCTGCTGGCACGGTTGTCGAAGGTGATCGGCGGCAGCGCGTTCTCCCGCCACGCCCCTTACGGAGCCTGGGCGCAGGACGTTCGCGCTCTGGGCTTTCTGAGGCAGCCGTGGGGCCTGGCGTTCGACCAGATTCACGACGCTTCCTGGAGCTGATCGCAACTGATCGGGTACGGCTTTGCTCTCGAGATGCCGGTTCACCCGCGGTCAGGCGAACCGTGATCGCGCGACCCCCGCCAACGTCTTCGTTTGGTAACGACGGGTGAAGGCCGCGTCACGCCCCGAGTTCGTCGGGTATCCTTCGCTGGCCTCATGTGGAGGCTCCAACCAATCCGACCACTGGAGAAAAGTCCGTTGTACCTGATCAGAAGAATCTTCAACACAAAGCCGGGCGAGGCACGCAACGTCGCCGTGCTCTTGTACAAGCAGGCTCAGGCCTACCACGACGCCGGACAGCGCAGCGAGTTCCGCGTGTCATACAACGGCGCCACGCTCCCGGGTGATCAGAACATCGTGGTGCTTGAGTGGACGGACGACACGATCATGTCGCCAAGCCGAGAAGGCCACAAGCTCCCGCCAGAAGCTCTTGAGCTCGGCGGCCAGATCCGGCCCTTGATCGAGACCCAGCGGATCGAGTTCCATGAACTGCTTTCGGCGTCGCAGGCTGGCCTGTAGAGCGGATTCGAAGGCCACAGCAAGCAGTGTCGTTTGGCAGCGCGAGCTCTGGACCATTCAGACGGCCGGGAACGGGCGGGAGCCGCTGACGTGCCGACAAGTGTCATAGCCAACGCAACGGTCGTGACCGGGCTCGCCGCGAGCGATGTCATCCACGACGGGGCGGTCGCGATCAACGGCGACGTAATCTCCGCGGTCGGGCCATCGGCGGAAGTGGTTGCCGCAAATCCGGGGGCGGAACTCGTCGACGGCCGGGGACGCGCAGTATTCCCCGGCCTCATTAACTGCCACGCACACCTGATCAACGTGCTCTCGAGGGGGATCACGGAGGACTTCGGATTTCCGCCCGACCTGCCGTTCCCGGTGAGCATCTACTCGCTGGTGAGCGACGAGGAGAAGATAGCGCTCGCGACGCTGGGCGCGGTCGAAGCGATCCGTGGCGGCACCACGACCCTGCTGGAGATGGCGGCCGGGCTGGACCTGTACGCGTCGTCGGTCGCCGATACCGGGTTGCGATTGATCCTCGCCGAAAACACCGACGACGGAGTGATAGGACCGGCGTATCGACCGGGACAGCCGCCGACGGGATTCTCGGAAGAACAGCGCTCTACGAAGCTGGGCAGGGCGAACGACCTGTTCTCCAAATGGCATGGCGCACGCGACGGCCGAATCACTTGTTTCGCATCGGCTCAGCTCGTCGAGACCAGTTCGCCGGGCCTGCTCGCCGAGGTGCGGTCGCTGGCAGAGCGTTACGGCACCGGATACACCATCCACCTGGCCCAGAGCCGGCTGGAGGTCGAGACGGTACTCGCGATGCGCGGCGTCCGTCCTTCCAACTACCTGGCTGAAAACGACTTCCTTGGGCCGGGGCTCCTCGCGGCGCACGTCCGGTACGTTGACGAGGGCGAGATTGCCGTGCTCGGCAGGTCTCGAACCCACATCACCCACCAGCCGGCGATGGCGGCGCTGCGTGCGGTCCATCCGCCTATCCCGGCCCTCCGGGATGCGGGTTGTGTCGTTGGCCTTGGGACGGACAACAACACGCAAGACATGTTCGAGGTGATGCGCAGCGCGCTTCGGACCGAGCGAGTTGCGACGGGGAGCGCCACAAGCCCGCAGCCCGAGGATGTCGTCGAGTGGGCCACCATGGGATCAGCCCGCGCTCTGCGCATGGAGGATCAGATCGGGTCGCTGGAGCCGGGCAAGAAGGCCGATCTGTTCATGATCAACATGCGCCGGGCTCATCTGGTGCCGACGATGCGCATCGTGTCCTCTTATATCCACAACGGCCAGACGGGGGATGTCGAGTCGGTGATGGTCGACGGCAATTGGGTAATGCGCGACGGCGGCGTAGTGGGCCTGAACGAGGTTGACCTGATAGATGAGGTTGACCGAATCGGCCGGCGCGCCTGGTCACGGATGGTCGCGATGCACCCGGACGTATCGTTCCCTCTCAACCTGTCCCCCGGATAGAATCCAGATCGGCCGGATGGAATCCGGTGTAAAACAACATCGGAGCCGTCCGTGGACGTCAAAAATTGCGTTGATGGAGCGCTGACGACCGTCCGGACGTCTGTCGCGATTACGCTCGAAGGCCTTACCCCTGAGCAGCTCGCGCACCGGCCCGGAGCCGAATCGAACCCGATCGGGTGGCTAATCTGGCACATCGCGCGCATGCAAGACCGCGGGATGTCCGCGATCGTCGGAGAAGAGCAACTCTGGATCGCCGATCGCTGGCATACGCGTTACGGCATGCCGGCGGACCCGAACGACACGGGCATGGGTCACGACTCGGCGCGCGTTTCCGCATTCGCCGCGCCGAATGCCGCCACATTGCTTGACCATTTCGACGCCGTTCTCGCGCGGACGCGGACGTACCTCTCAGAGTTGTTGCCTGATGATCTCGAAAGGGTGGTGGAGACTCCGGCCCCGCCCGCGACGGTTGGGGATCGCCTCATCGCAGTCGTCAACGGCAACATGCAACACGTCGGTCAGGCCTCTTACGTGCGCGGGTTAATCGAAGGGCGGCGCTGGCACCCGCGGTAGACGTGGTCAGAGGCGCGCTTTGCCGTATACGGGACCAGCGCCGGACAGTTTGGGCGTGGCCTACTTCTGCGGGCCGCCGGAGCTCGTGATGGGCTGGGCCGGCCCAACGGCGGTAGAGCAATCAAACTTACCGTACGCCGGATAGGATCCCGGCCGCCACGTAGCGGGCCGTTGCGATCTCGGGCTCGGTCAGCCTCATCCCGTTGGTACCTGAGAACATGAGTTGCCCCGGGTCATGCAATTCGTGATGCAACCCCAGCATGTGGCCGATCTCGTGGCTCGTCACTCGCCTGTCGTGGACCGTCGGCTCGTCGACGATGAAGGCCGTCCTTGTGCCTGTCGGATTCACGCCGTTCGCTGTGTCGAAACTGGGAACGAAAAAGGCGTTCACCGTGGACGCTGAAGTGACATCGAACCTGGTTCCAAGGCCGTCGAAAAACGGGCCTGTATTGCCAGCCATCAACGCCACCAGCACGTCGCGGGGCAGTACGAGAGCCCCGATGAATCGGAGTTCGAAGCGGATATCCGCCGCATCCCAAATATCACTGACGCCCCGGAGGATTGTCGTTAGATCGGCGATGTCCCGATTGGTCGAGACATCCGGGTCCGGGTTCTCGTCGTCGTCCACGAGCAAGAACATCGAGATACCTAGCGCGATCGGCTGACGTGTTGACGCCTCCGCGGCCGAGGAAACCGCCTCCTCGGTCGGTTCTGGACTTGAACCTGAACCCGAGCCGCAAGCGACGGCGAAAACTGCCAGAGTCGCCATGCCGAACCAGGTGCGATTCATCGAAACTCCGAACGGGCCAAACCGACGGGTAGTCGCCGGCATCGAATGAGATTCCCGCGGCGACGCACAGGTGCGGGACCGGGCGATCTATCGGCGTCAGGACGTTCGCCAGCACCGCTACGACCGGTCCAGATCGGAAGGCGCCAGGACTGTCGAGCGCGCCCGGCCACCCGGTTCAGATCGCGTCTAGCTTCTCGATCATGGACAGGCAGGCGCGTCCGCTCGCGGCCACGAGTTCGATGTCAGATGCGCGATCAAACGTGTCGTTCGGGCTGTGGGAGTAGGTGTCGCCGTCATCGGTCGACGGCCCGCCTCGCAGCGACACGTAGCGGCCCCCGGCGGCGGCGATATTTTTCGCCTCTCCACCTTTCCGATCCCACATGGCCCAGCGATCCGCTCCAGACGCGGCAAATGCGGATTCCGCAAGCGATTTCAGCTCTTCGTCGCTCGGCTCCACTCTGACCGGCGCGGCACGGCTGCCGATCAGCGCCCCCAGATGCAGCCATGCCCGCGCGTTCCTGGCCAACTCCGGTCTGCTGTTGAGGTAGGCCTGGAGTCCGTAGTGATCTATCTCGTGACCGCTGCTCGCCACAATGTGGACGGTACGCCTCCGTCCGGTCATGGAGGCGATCGCCTCGGCGAGTCCCAGCCATATTGCAATACCGCCGCCGCGTTCAGAGGCGCATGTGAACCAGCCCGAACGAGGTGTCATGATCCCCAACGGCGCTGCATCGCCGTTCTCGCCCGGCAGAGTGGCTGAGACGTTCAGGGCTGTCCCACTCTCCCTCGTCGCGTCGACGGTGAGAGTGGCGCTCGTGCCGTTTCTGGCAGCTACCGACAACCCCGTCGCGTCGGGGCACGCAACCTGAAGGACCGGGATATTGAAAGGATCGTCAATCCGGTAGGCGTTCGACAAGTTGATCGCACCGAGCGAATCGCAACGGACTAAAACAAGACCTGCGGCGCCAGACTTTTCGAGCCGCGCGATCATTTCGTACGGGGGAGTCGCCGCAAACTCGGGTTCGTTGGCACCGGCGACGACGATCTTTCCCGAGACGTCCTCAACGCCGGCCATCACGACCTGGCCGGACACGCCCTTCGGTCCGGTCAGGCCGCAGTCATGCAGCGGGACCCCGGTGATTTCGCCGCCGTCCCATGACAACCAGGCCGTCTTGGACCGGAACATCGGATATTCGAACTCTTCGAGCGAGACGTCGATGGCGGCCGTCTGTAACTCGGAGCGCATCCACATGGCAGAAGCCTCGTCACCGGGCCAACCGGTGCGATGGATTCCGAAGGCCTCGTACTCGCGAATACGCCGTTCAAGAACCTTCGCGGTCATGCCGGTCGTCGCCACTGCTCAAACCTCCGGGAGGTACCGATTCACGCCTCGATTAGCTCCGCCACCCGCCGCCGTACGTCGTTGAAATCCCTGAACTCTGTGTGGGCGATCCCCTGTTTGGCGCAGTGCTCCTTCAACGACGAGCGCGCGATCACGAAATCCGCCTCGTCGGCGACGCAAAAATCGGAAATGCCGTCACCTACGAACACGATCTTGCGTCCGTCCGATCGTAGCCGGCGCGCTCTGGCGCACTTGCACAGTCCAGTCCGCTCACAGGTCTCGACGCCATCGCCGAACTCAGCGGCGGGCCCGTTCAGGCCGTTTAGCGTCGGGATCGGGGCGACAAAAGGCAGGTCTGAAAGCCCCTCTCGATCAAGCACGGCCTCGATGTAGAACGACATCCCGTTCGACACGACCTCTACCGGCACGTCGTACGACCGGCACAGCTCGAGCAAGTCAGCCAGGCCGGCGCGGACTGTGGCCTCACGAAGCGCGTACTCTCGCATTTCCTCCGCCCGATCGCCTGGAAGACGGGCGAACTCCCACTCCATCAGCTGCCTCTGGTCGATTTCACCCGCTCTCCAACGGTTGAGCCCGTCGTCCCAGCCCGGACCAATGAACTCTCTGACGATGGCGACGCAGATGTCGGTCGTTGTGACGGTTCCATCAAAATCCAGGACCAGTGAGAGTTTCATGATGGCCGCCTTCCGATGCGGGGTTTTTTTCTGGAGTTCCGTCGGGAAAGCGCGTCGGGAGTCGAACGTAGATTACGATGCGTCGAAATTCGTAACTGAACGATGATCTGTGATTGGGCTACGCCCCCGCGACGATTGCGAACAAATTACGTTTGGACTATACTTATGGGCGATAATGATCGAGGCAACGGTCGCTACTGGGAAAGTGGGTTCGTCCCACTTTTTTGTTTCTCAGGGCGATTTTAAATCTAACTGGAAGGTGAAGCTGTGAAGAGTGATCTGCTCCTTGCAGTAACACAACTTGCCGCGGAGAGAGCCCTGTCGGCCGGAGCTGTTCTCAGCGCTATTCAGGATGCTCTGGTTTCCGCGTACAAGCGGGACGCCGTATCCGAAGGGCAGGACGTCACCGTCGTGCTTGATCCGGACACGGGCGAGATGGAAGTGCATACCGTCCGCACCGTCGTGGAAGACGGAAGCGAGATGGAAGAGCCGTTGGCGCAGTTATATCTGACCGACGCGAAGAAGATCGACAAAAACGCCACGATCGGCCAGTACGTCGTTACCGGAACGATTACGCAAAACCCCGGCCGCATCGCGGCGCAGACCGCCAAACAGGTCGTTATGCAACGCCTGCGTGAGGCTGAACGCGAAGTCGTATTTGACGAGTTCCAGGACAAGTCCGGTGAAGTGCTCACGGTGACTGTCCAGAGGGGTGACGCTCGCGGCGTCATCCTTGACGTCGGCCGCGCGGAGGCCGTGATGCCGCCGTCCGAGCAGGTGCCGTCCGAGAGGTACCGCCCGGGTTACAAGGTCAAGGTATACATCGTCGAGGTCGCGCGTACCGTGCGCGGTCCGGAGATCATCGCGTCCAGGACCCACCCGGATCTCATCCGCCGGCTTTTCGAGGCGGAAGTTCCAGAGATCTACAACGGAATCGTCGAGATCAAGAACATCGCTCGCGAGCCGGGCGCACGAAGCAAGGTCGCCGTCGTGTCACACCAGGCCGGCGTAGACGCTGTTGGCGCGTGTGTCGGTCTGCGCGGGATTCGCATCCAGAACGTCGTTAGCGAACTGCACGGCGAGAAGATCGACGTCATTGAGTACGCCGAGGATATTGCGACGTATATCGGCAATTCGCTGAGTCCGGCAGAGGTAGACGCCGTGATTCTCGATGAAGAAGCGCGATCAGCGACGGTCATCGTTCCAGATCGGGCCCTGTCGCTGGCGATCGGCCGGGAGGGGCAAAATGCCCGACTTGCCGCCAAACTGACCGATTGGCGCGTCGACATAAAATCGGCGTCCGAGCACGCCCTCGCTCAGCAACCGAAGACTGAGACTCCCTCTGCGGTTGCGGATGCGATATCGGAAATCGTCGCAGCCGTAGAAGAGGCGCCGGTCGCTGCTGTCGTTCCCGAGGCGGTTGGAGAGCCCGCACTTGTAGCAGAAACCGCTGTCGCGGAGATCGAGGTTACAGCGGAGGCGCCGGTGGACCCGGCGCTCGCTGCCGTCGCTGAGGCCGCGCTCGTACCAGAGCCGGTAGTGGCGGCGGAACCCGTCGTCGCGCGGGAGCCGGCGGCTGTCGATGAAATCGTTCAGAAAACACCTGCGGCTGAAGTTACATCTCCGGAAGAGGTCCTGGCCCTGCAGGCGCTTGAGGAAGAGTTGAAGGCGCTTGAAGAGGCCGAGAAGGTCGAGGCCGCTGCGGTCGCGGAAGCGGCGCAGATCATCGACTTCGGCTCCGACGATATCTGGCAGATGCCTTCAGGTGAAGAAGAGGTCGAGGCCGGAGGCCTGAGGTTCGCCGAGGACATCATTGGCTATCGCGATCAGGGCGGGTCTCCCCGCCGTGGGCGCGGTCGCCGGGGCGGCGAAAACCTGAGCGCCAAGGCGCGCCGGGCCGTGGCAAAGAAGACCACCCCGGGCGATAACGCGCGGACACCCAATTAAAAACTCAATCGTTGGACCTACGATGTGCGCCGGTCTGGCGACGGGAGGTGTGAATGCGGCCAAGACATGTGCCGCTCCGCACTTGTGTCGCCTGCAAAACGAAGGGGCCGCAGGCCGGATTCGTGCGGGTGACTCGGCTGCCGGACTCAGATCTAATCAGTAGTGCGGCGGGCAAAACCGGAGGGCGCGGGGCGTACCTGTGCCGCCGGTTGGAGTGCGTCGAGACCGGACTCGAGCGAGGTGGTCTGGAGCGCGCTCTGGGCGGGCCAGGGTCCGAACGCTCACGGGCTGACCTGATGGCGTGGGCGAGGGTTGAGTTCGCAGCGGCCAGCCCATCCTGACGCAGACGGATACGAGTAACCAGGTACAAACCGGGAAAGACAGGGATTCATGGCGAGACGACGCAGCGGATTTGCAGGCAGACCTCGGGGACGGGGAGGCAAACGGGATGGCGCGCAGGTCGCGGTCGAAGAACGTCAGGTTCCTTCCGGACCGATCGAGATCCCTGCCGTTCTAACGGTCGGGGAGCTCGCCGAAAAGATCGGTGCCAATGCGGTCGAGACGATCAAACTGCTGATGCGTCGCGGGCTGATGATGACCGTGAACGACCCGGTTGACTTTGCCAACGCCGCCGCCGTGGCGGACAGCATCGGGGTAAAGGTGCTCCGGCCCCAGGAATCCGAGGAGAGCATCGCAGGCACGGCCGTCGGCGTGGTCGACTCCACGATGGACGAGAACGCTGAGCGACGTCCCCCTGTTATCGCCGTGCTTGGCCACGTGGACCACGGGAAGACCACCCTGCTTGACACCATCCGGGGCGCGGCCGTCGTCGATACGGAAGCCGGCGGCATCACACAAAGCATCGGCGCGTACCAGGTCGACCATAACGGCCAGAAACTAACATTTATCGACACGCCCGGTCACGAAGCGTTCACGACGATGCGCGCACGCGGCGCGCAGGTGACAGACATCGTGGTCCTGGTCGTCGCCGCCGACGACGGGATCATGCCGCAGACATCGGAAGCGATAGACCACGCGCAGGCGGCGGGAGTGCCGATGGTCATAGCGATCAACAAGATGGACGTGGCTGGCGCAGACCCGGAGCGGGTGAAGCGAGAGCTTGCCGAACGCAACATCCTTGTTGAGAGCTGGGGCGGCGATGTCGTCTCGGTAGAGGTCTCGGCCTTGAAGGGCGATGGCGTCGACGATCTTCTCGAGAACCTGGTCCTCGTAGCTGAAGTCCTCGAACTGAAAGCCAACGCGAACACGCCCGGTGTTGGCGTGTGTCTGGAGGCGCACGTCGACCCGTCCCGTGGCCCGCTGGCGACGATTCTGGTGCGTTCGGGCGCGGTGAAGCTCGGCGATCAGATCGTGGTCGGCAAGGCCCGCGGGCGCATCCGCGGGATGGTTGACGGATTCGCCAACTCGGTCAAAACCGCCGGACCCTCGGACGCGGTCGAGGTGATGGGCCTTGGAGCTGTGCCGGAACCCGGAGAGCGTATGGACGTGGTCGCCAACGAGAAGGTCGCCCGCCAGATCGTGGAAGAACGGGAGAAAAAGGACGGCGGGGGCGATGGCCGCTCACTGGCCACCCTGGCGGATGTCATGCGCCGTCTCAATGCAGGCGACGCCGAAGAGTTGGCGGTCATCATTAAGACCGGCACCCAGGGCAGCATCGACGCCGTCCGGAGAAGCGCGGAGCGGATATCTGACGCGGAAGTGCAGATCAACTTGATTCACGTCGCCACCGGCCCGGTGAATGAGAGCGACGTGATGCTGGCCGCTGCGTCTGACGCTTTGATCATGGCATTCGAGACCGGCACTCAGGCGGGCGCCGAACGTCAGGCCGGAATCCATGGGGTTTCCATCCGGCAATACGACGTCATCTACAACCTTGTCGATGACCTGAAGGCCGCCGCGCGTGGCATGCTGGCACCGATCGAATCCGAGATCGTCCTTGGCCACGCAGTGGTCCAGGCAATCTTCCCGGCCGGTCGCAGGTACCGGGTCGCCGGTGTGCGGGTCCTCGACGGCCAGATCACCCGCCAGACGAGTATCCGGGTCCGTCGTGACGGCGAGCCTGTGTACACGGGCAAGATCGCCAGCCTCCGTCACTTCAAGGACGACGTCCGCGAGCTGAACGCTGGATTTGAGGGTGGCATCGGCGTCGAAGGGTTCATAGACTTCCGGGAAGGCGACATCCTCGAGGCTTTCGAAGCCCATTTTGAATCTCGCGCCTGATCGCCCGGGCGTGCTTGTGAACTGCGGTGACCGGGTGAACCCGGGAGATTGAGCACGGGACAGCCACCGAAGCGGGGACCGGCGCGATCGGCGTTCCCGGTTGGACTGAATTCGGACTCCCGCCCGTTGTTGGTGTGGACTGCCACGGCTTTAACGCGCCGGTGCATCGTCGGTGACCTTCGGCGCGCTTACGCTGGCTTCACATGTGTGGCCTCGTTAGCACCCGTATCGCGCGATCCAGAGTTGACCCGCCCTTGCCGACCGGCTTTCCGCTAAAACGGCCGAAGTCAGGGTCTGGAGCGCGGAGCCCGGCTCAATGACCGCAATCGCACGCGGCACCCGTCGATCCGCTCACAGCGTTCCAGCATTAAACGTATGGCCGCGTGTCGTTCAGGTTCGCGCCTGGCTAGATGTACTTCCCACGTAGGTTATTGACATGTGAGGGGGTCCCCGTCGTTGCTATGTGGAAGACATT
>JAQBUX010000053.1 GCA_027623795.1 Chloroflexota bacterium | reverse complement strand
GGCGCCGTCTGGATGCCTTTCGGGTTGGCGGCGCTGGCCGCCACACTGACCGGCCTCACTTACGCCGAACTTGCGTCGTCCTTCCCCTCTTCGGCGGCTTCGTTTGAGTACGCACAACGCGCCTTCGGTGATCGGATCGGATTCGTAACCGGATGGACGATGCTCTTTGCGATGACGATCCCCGCGGCGGCCGTCGGTCTCGGTTTTGCGGGCTATCTGGGTGACTTCGTCGACCTCCCGTCGCGAGTCGTCGCCGTCGCGTTGATCGCCGCGGCCGCTTTGCTCCTGTACCGCGGAGTCGCCGAGTCGGTCAGGATCGGCGTCGCATTTGCCGCCATCGAGATCGCCGGATTGATCCTGGTCGTCATCGTTTCGACACGCTTCATCGGCGGCGGGAGTTCTGGCAACGAAGGTGTGGACTATCTGGATTCGCCGGACGGCATAAGCGGCGTGCTGGCGACCACGGTGCTGATCTTCTTCGCCTACCTTGGTTTTGAGCAGGTCGCGAACCTCGGCGAAGAGGCAAAGAATCCACGGCGCGGTTTGCCCACGGCGATCGTGATCGCCGTGTTGATCACAAGTCTCGTGTACATCCTGGTCGCGATATCAGCGGTGAGCGTCGTCCCCTAGCAAGAGCTCGCGGACTCTACGGCGCCGCTCTCGCTCGTCGTGCGGGAGGCGACCGGCGCGGACCTGGCGAACGTGTTGTCGGTGATCGCCCTGTTTGCCACGGCGAACACGGTACTGTTCACGATGCTGGCGGGTTCACGTGCGCTCTACGGAATGGCACGACACGGCTCCCTCCCCGGCGTGTTGGCGAAGGTGAGCAAGAAGCGCAGCACGCCGTGGGTCGCCGTGGCGGTCATTGCGGTGGCGGCGTCCGCGTTCACCCTTGTCGGCGAGATCGGAGCTGTGGCAGACCTGACGAACGCCTCCGTGCTTTTCGCGTTTGCCGTAGTGAACGCCGCCCTGATCCGGATCAGGTTGCGGGGCGACGCCATGCCGGGCGGGTTCCACACCCCGCTGACGATCGGGCGGCTGCCGATGATCCCGACCCTCGGCGCCCTCGTCTCGACGGCGATGCTGTTCTACACCGGCGCCGAGGCGATTGCGTTTCTCGTGGGCGTCATAATCCTCGGCTTTGTCATCGATGGGTTTCTACGGCATGAGCGGGACCGCAAGGTCACACCCGCGAGACCCGATCCGGCGACCGGTTGATCGACCCCAAACCAATCTCAAGGGGGCGTCACGGGACCAACCGCGCTCGCTAACGGAATATCCGCACGCGTCCCGGTCGGCACTCGACTGTATCCTGACCTTGCATTCGGCAACCGGCCGAAGGTGATACACAAAAGCCCCCATCGGACCGACCTGTAAAGGGAGGAAGCACGTGAGCGAAGGCCATCCAACGCGACCCGAGTTTCAGATCCGAGACCTTGACCACATCGTCCTCAGGGTGAAGGACATCGAACGTGCGCTGGAGTTCTACACCGGCGTGCTCGGGTTAGGGCCGCACCGCGTCGATGAGTTTCGCGCCGGCGATGTGCCGTTCCCATGCGCCCGCGTCAACGATCGGACGATCATCGATCTGCTCCCCTGGCCGGATGAGGAGCCGGTCGGGGACGGCCACAGGAACCTGGACCACTTCTGCCTCGCAGTCGACGGTGTAGATATGGACGAGTTCTCCGAATACCTGGCGTCGCGTGGCGTCGAAATCGACCACGATCGCACCGGTCGCCGTTCGGGTGCGAAAGGCATGGCGGATTCGATATATGTCCGAGATCCCGATAGAAACGTTATCGAGTTACGGCGGTACTAGGTGGTCGATCTCCGGGCCGTATCAACGTCATCCGCCGGCGACATCCCAAGGGCGTAAGCAACACGCCCCTGCGCCGTGAGGCTCTCGAAGGGCGGACCAAGGTCCGCCCTTACACCTACAGGGACGACCGTCGGGCGATGCCGTATCGGGCCGGACGCCCGTGTGATTAACGGCGTCCCGGCAACGCTTCCTCGTTCAGGACGTTAATCGGTGAGCCGTCGAGCCACGCCTGGACGTTCTCAAGCGACGCGACGAAGAAGTGACGCAGGGTATCCCCGGTGGAGTAGCCGAGGTGCGGCGCCAGCAAGACGTTGTCCAGTTTCAGTAGCGGGTGATCGGCAGGTAGCGGCTCCACGTCGTACACGTCCAGGGCGGCCCCTTCGATCTTCTCGCTCCGAAGGGCGTCGAGTAGCGCCGCCTCGTCCACGATCGGCCCGCGGGACGTGTTGACCAGGTACGCCGTTGACTTCATCAGATCGAACTCGCGGGCGGTCACCCAGCCACGGCTCAGATCGGTTAACGGCACGTGGATCGACAGGATGTCGGAGCCCGAGAAAAGCTCGTCCCACGAAACGTAGGTCGCCCCGTTCGCAGCCGCACGCTCAGCGTCGAGAGTCGGCCCCCAGGCGATCACGTCCATGTCAAACGCCTTGCCGTACCCGGCCACCAGCGTGCCGAGCCGGCCCATGCCGAGGATGCCCAATGTCTTGCCGCCCAGACCCTCGCTATTCCGCGTTTGCCACATGCCCGCCCGCATCTGCCGGTCTTCCCATGCGATGTTCCGCGTAACGGCGAGGATCAAGGCCCATGTCAGCTCGGAAGTGCTATTGCCACGCGAAGGGAGACTTCCGGTCTTGCAGACCAGGATTCCGAGTCGATTGGCGGCGTCCATGTCCACATTGGCCTGGCGCGCGCCGGTCCCGGCGATCAGCTTGAGGTTTGGCAAACGTTCCAACACTCCCACCGGAAATCTCGTGCGCTCACGCGTGGTCACGATCACGTCCATGGCTTCAAGGCGTGCGACAAGGGCGTCCTCGTCAAGGATCGTGTTGTCGAAAATATCGATCGCCTCCACCGGCAGCGAGGCCCAGTCCGCTGCGTCCGGGGCCAGGTGGAGGTAGTCGTCGAGGATCGCCACACGGGTCATGGTGTCAGTCCACGGCGGGTGATTGTTCCAGCATCCGTCGAATTACGCGTAGCCATCAGGGTGTTCCTCCCGAAATATTTACCGAAAGGGCAACTTCCAACCAGCGCCCGAAGGGTTCCCCGCGGGTAGATCGGACGCCAACGTACTGCCGCCTCACGTAGGGATGTGGCAATACGCCCCGCGTCCTGAGGTTCTCCAAGGGCGGGGCAAGCCCCGCCCTTACACCTGCGCCATCATGCAACTGACCTGAGGGGATCTATCTATAGTCAGGCGTTAAACCTGCGGGACACCTTCAGGCCACGGGTAGTCGTCGGCGGAGTCCTGCGCCTCCCAACCTATCGCCTTGCCGTGATCGGTCGTGCGCCAGCGCCACTTGTTGTTCGAGATGGCGTTGAAGATGTCAAACATGTTGTCGTCCGGCGCCTCGATACAGGCGCGCACCATGTTCATGCAGTCGCGGTGGGACAGGTAACCCGGGTAGATCGTCCAGACATCCGGCTTGTCGCCCTCCAAAACGCCGCCGAGCCGGATCACCATCGTCGAGATGTTATGCAGATCGGCATAAAGCCGGCCCAGGTTCTCGCCGAACAGTTTTCCGATGGCGTAGGGGCTGTCGGGACGCACAGGGTCGTCGAGCGTCACCATGTCCCACTCTTTGGGTTTTTCGGCCTCCGGCGCCTGCGCCAGCTTGCCGTAGGGCAGTGAATCGTCGTACTGCATGCCGAGTTGCGTGCAGCCGCTGCTCGCCTGGATAACCCTGCGGACGCCCGCCTCCCGGGCCGCCTCGTAAACGTTAAGCGTCCCCTGGATGGTCACGTCCATCGTGCCCTTCCAGTCGAAAACGTCGGTATTCCAGGCACCGAGGTGGATGACGGTGTCGATCCCCTCGAACGCAGGCTTGATCGCCTCGGCATCTTCGATCGATGCCGCAAGGTGCGGAATGCCATCGACCTTTCGACGCGAAAGACCGCTGAATTCGTACTCGTCACCGAGGTGTTTGATACAGAGGCTTCCGATCAGTCCGCTCGCGCCGGTGATCAGTACTTTGCGTTTCTGGTCGGGCATTTATTCGTCTCCCGTCTCGGATGCGGTCGTTTCGCGTCGGCCATTCACCAGCCCGGGGTAGGCGGCCGAGGTTATGCGCGTGAACGCCGTTCCGCAAGATGACGCGACCAGGTCGCCGGCGGGGGCGCCAGCGCCAGCGCCAGCGACCTGAGGCTCTCGAACGGCGGGGTGGTGCACCGGAGCACCTGGGTACCGCCGTTCTGCTGTAGGCCGACTGCCCTGCGCTCCGCCACGACCGGGGCAGATTTACGCGTCCGTAACAGCAGGATGCTCGCGCGGCGTGAGCATCAGCCCGCGAGCGACGTATGAGGTCGAGTTGCCGATTATCACCGCCGTTTTCATGTCGTACGGCAGCTCCATCATCTCGCCGACGGTTGTTACGGTGACGGTCTGGTCAGGCCTGGTGGCGTCCCGCACGACCGCGACCGGGCTGTCCTCGGTCCGGAATTCGGAGATGATCCGCCACGCTTTAGTCATGTGCGAAGGCCGATGTCTGCTTGCAGGCTCGTAGATCACGACCGCCAGGTCTGCGTCCAGGGCGTTACGCAACCGCTTTTCGATCACGTCCCAGGGCACGAACCGATCACTCAGACTTATGACGGCGAAATCCTGGATTAACGGCGTGCCAACCAGCGCCGCTGAAGCCGTGGCGGCGGTAACGCCCGGCACGACCTCGAGGTTGACGGCGGCCGCCTGATCTTCTTCCAGCTCAAGCAACGCCTGGTAGACGGGGGCGGCCATGCCGTAGATGCCGGGGTCGCCACCCGTCACGAGGGCGACACGCTGACCCTCCCGGGCGCGTCGGACCGCCTCGCGCGCTCGTTCGATCTCGGCCCCCATAGGGAACTCGACGAATTCTTTGTCCTCGATAAGGGGGAGAATCAGTTCCAGGTAAAAGCGATATCCCACGACGACATCCGCCTCACGGATCGCGCGTTCGGCGCGACGCGTCAGGTAGTCGAGGCCGCCGGGACCGATGCCGACTAACGTCAGTCCGCCGGTGGGTGGGGCGTCTGCCATGTGTGATTCCCCTGAGCGCCCATCCGGACGTGTCGCCCGGGCACGTCATCGGGCGCGGGTTGTTGTGACAGCGGCGGCCGGGATTCAGGGTACTCCCGCCCGAGACCAAATGAACGGAGCAAGGACGGAGAAGGCGTGCCGCCGCCCGCCCCCAACGATGTGGGTGACCCGCCTGACCCGTGCATCCCGGAGAAACCAAAGCTCCGTCCTCCGAGAGTCTCAGGTAGCCGCGCTTCTACGTTCGGGAAGGGATAACGACCCCTCAGCACGATCAGCGATTGTGGCCAACCGCCTCGCCGGCCAGGACGCCCGTAACCCGCTCGTGCTCGACCGCCAGTTTGCCGTTAACGATGACGTACGGGATTCCAGAGGGGTGAACCGCCGGGTCCTCGAAGCTCGACTGGTCGTTCACGGTTTCGGCGTTGAACACGACCAGGTCGGCGAAGTTGCCAACGGCAAGTACGCCGCGCTTCTTGAGCTTGAAGCGCTCCGCCGGGTTCTGCGTGATGCGCTGGATGACCTGCTCAAGCGGCCGGTCGAACCGACGACGCAAGCGACCGATGAAGCGGGCGAAGCAGCCGTACGCCCGCGGATGAACGATGCCGACCAGCGGCGGAGCGATGGGGATCGAGTCACTCCCGATCATGTAGTCCGGCCGGTCCAACAGAGTCATCACGTCTTCTTCGTGCATACGCCACATGCGGACACTGGTCGGCGGAATGCCCCTGAAACCGATGCCCATCTCCTCCTCAACCATCAGTCCCATGACAAGCTCTTCCACCGATGTCCCCCGCTCCTCAGCAGCGTCCTCGAAGGTCATACCAACGAGGTCCGTGTTGGGGCCTTCCGCTATCGCCGTGAACATGTTCCCGCCCATCGGGGTGATCGGCGTCTCGGTCAGGAACTTGATGAGATCCTTGCGTGTCTCGGTGTCCCGGAGGCGCTCCATCATGTCGTCCGAGCCGCCCTCGTGGACCCAGCCCGGGATAAAGGTGTGCGGGAAGCTCGACCCGACCGGGTATACGTAGCACTCGAGGGTCACGTCGACGCCGGCCGCCTTGGCGGCGTCCACCGGGTCCATGATCGATGCGATATTCCCGACATTGGGCGGCGCAGTCCGATAGTGTTCAAGGTGCACCGGGACTCCCGAACGTCGACCGATCTCGAGCGCCTCCAGCACGCCACCACCGGCGAAGCCACGCTCAGGGTTGTGGTTGCGGAGATGTGTGCTGTAGGGGAGGCCAAACTCGGCAGCGACTCCGCAAAGCTCGACCAGCTCGTCGGTATCGCTGTACGCGTTCGGGTAGTAGGACATACCGGTGGAAAAGCCGACCGCGCCCTGCTCCAACCCCTCTCTCAACATGCCCTTCGCACGGTCCATATCCGCGCCCCTGAGCGGAACGTCCCTCATGCCTACGGCGGAGATGCGGACCGGGCCGTGGCCGACAAAGGTGGCAACGTTGCACGAGGTCTTGAGGTGGTAGTTGCCGAGGAAAGCGTCGATGGACGACATGTCCAGGTCCTCCGGCGGAAAGCCGAGGATCCCCGACAGGTATTTCCGATACATCAGGTAGTCGTCGTGCGACAGGGGCGCGTAGGAGAGGCCGTCCGGACAGAGGATCTCCGTCGTGATGCCCTGCCGAATGCCGTTGGCGTGCTGGCCGTCGAGGAGAAGAGCGCCGTCCGAATGGGCGTGCACGTCGATAAAGCCGGGCGTGACCGTCAGCCCCGTCGCATCGATCACCCTGTCGGCTTGCGTTTCAGACAGGTCGCCGATCGCAGCGATCTCTTTACCCGAGATCCCGATATCTGCCCGCACGCCCGGCGTCCCGGTGCCGTCGATCACGGTACCGCCGGAGATGATCGTATCGAAGTTCATTGCCGCTCCTTGTCATGAGTTTGCTTCAAGTGTCCGAGCCGGGATGTTCGTCCGCCTTGACGGCGCTGACGTGGGCCAGCCTTCTGGTCTCTGGCCCTCATGCAAACCAGGAACGCAAGCAAACGCGTTCGCCACAGCGGCGCATCGCCATCCGCCCCGGTTCCCCTCGCCCCAACCCTCTCCCAAACGGAGAGGGGGCCATATATCGCGAATCCCAGAATGGCGCGTGCGTCAAGAAAAGACTGCCGTTCGAGTCGTTCGAGCGTCCTCCGTCGCCGTAGCCATCGGACGGGCGCCCGGGAGCGTACTCCGGCCTGGTCCAGAGCGCCAGATGTTGGCGCGTAACACCGGGACGGAACGATGTTGTCACACGGGCGAAATACTTCCGTTACAAACCTGACGCGTGGGCGTAACAAACGGCTCCTCAAATCCTTCCAGCATGGTCGTCATCGGTTCTTAAACGATCCCTGCGGTACGGCTGTCACCCATGCAAAGGAGAAGAGATGGAGTTCAGCCTGGTTTACGCGAACCTGGCCCCTACATCTCAAGCGAAGCGTCGTTGATGTAACGTGGACGCACGGAAAATTCCACGCGAGGACGGCAAAGAGGACAGACCGGGATGACCCAGGACGCAATCATTCGAAGGCTCCGGCACGACGACAACGATGCCGTGCGGGCGTTAGACCGGCAGATCCTCGGCCCAGACCGCTCAAAGACATGGGATCAGTACGTCGAGCGGTTTCTTGCTGTGAGCGATCTGGACAGCCTTATCCTGCCGCCGTGGGGCGCACACGTCGCGGAACGTGACGGGCGCGTCGTCGCGTTCATCTTCGCCGAGCGCCAATCACGCGGTTACGGCCTGCCGCCCGGGGCGCGTATCGTTGCGCTTGCGGTCCATCCTGACTTTCGAAGACTTTGACTCGGCAGGCGGCTTGTGGCGCGTCTCTGCGAAGAGTGCCGCGCGGAGGACATCTACGAGTTGTACTCGGTGCTCCGGACAGAGGACGAACGAGACTCGGCGTTCCTGAAGTCGGCCGGTTTCGACGACGCCAGCATCAAGGTGTTCGTCCGAAAACCGTGAACAGTGGAGTCGAGCGATGACTGACGCTACGGCCGGACCGTTCCCACACGGTCTTGACGATGCGCGCGACGCCGTGCTTGCAGGCACTGCGATCATCGCAGCGCATGACCTGCGCAAACAATACGGCGATACGGTGGCCGTAGACGGCATCTCGTTCTCCGTCACTCAGGGCGAAGTCTTCGGCATGCTGGGGCCGAACGGCGCGGGAAAGACCACGACCGTCGAAATGCTGGAAGGCATGCGCGAGCCAGACTCCGGGTCGGCGGTGGTCGCCGGAATCGACGTCGTAAAGGACCCGATGGCGGTGAAGCGGATCATCGGAGTCCAGCTACAGTCGAACGCTTTTTTCGACCGCCTCAAACTGACGGAACTGCTGAATCTGTTCGCCAGGATCTACGGCACGAAGGCGTCCCCGACGCAACTTCTCGAACGGGTCGACCTCGCCGAAAAGGGCGGATCGTTGTTCAAAACGCTCTCCGGCGGCCAGAAGCAGCGATTTTCAATAGCCGCCGCCCTGGTCAACGACCCCGTAGTGATGTTTCTGGACGAGCCGTCCACCGGGCTGGACCCACAGGCCAGGAGGAACATGTGGGACCTCGTGCGGGGATTGAAGGCGGACGGCAAGACGGTGGTGCTAACGACCCACTACATGGAGGAAGCGGAAGAGTTGTGCGACCGCGTTGCGGTCGTCGATCAAGGCCGGATCGTCGCACTCGACTCTCCCGGCGCCCTGATCGACCAGCTCCTTGAGACCGGTTTCCGCAACGAACGGCCCACACGCGAGGCGACGCTGGAGGACGTGTTCATCAACATGACCGGGCGCGCCCTGCGGGACGAATAGCAATGGCCGGAATGCGGATCTCGCTCAGCCTCACCGTCGCGTCCTTGAAGATGTACTTCAGGAACCGCCAGGCGATCTTCTTCGCCCTCTTCGTCCCGATGCTCGTCATGGTGATCTTCGGGCTGCTCAATTTCGATCAGTTCTCTAACGCCGAGATCGGGATCGTGGATCACGCGAAGAACGAGAGTTCCGGCGCCGTGATCTCGTCGCTCATCGCTCGCAACGATGGATTGGCGACGGTAGAGGTCGGTTCAGAAGCCTTTGAGATGGCGCGGCTTGAGGACGGCGAGATCGACGCGCTATTCATCCTGCCGGACGGCTTCGGTGAGCCGGGCGGACCGGTCACTGTGTCAGCGATAACCGACGAGCGGTCGCCCCAGCGCGCGGCGCTTGCGATGACCCTGATGGGACAGGTCCTCGGAATTCTTGAGAGGGGAACTCTTCAATCAGGAAACCCCGGGACGGGAACGGGAGCCGCCGGCGGTGTCGCGGACCCGGCGCCACACTTTGGCACGCTCATCCAGACGACGCTTGACGGGGACGACCGTAGTTACACAGCGTTCCTGGTGCCGGGGATCGTTGCGCTCTCGATAATGCAGCTCGGCATATTTGGCGTGGTGTTCGCACTGGTCCAGTTGCGACAGCAGGGCGTGCTGAGGCGTCTAAAGGCTGCACCCATCAACCCCGCCCATTTTTTGTTCGCGCAGATCACAACGCGCCTGGCGGTGTCCGTCCTTCAGACCCTGGTCCTTCTACTTGTCGGCCTTGTGCTGTTTGATGTCGCCGTCGGCAACAACGACCTTGCGTCCTGGATGCTGGTTATTGTGCTGGCGATCCTTGGCGGAGCATTGTTCGTCACGATGGGGCTGGCGATCTCCGGCGTTGCCCGGACGGAGGAGGTCGCGGCGCCCGTCACGAACCTCGTCTCGATGCCGATGATGTTCTTGTCCGGGGTGTTCTTCCCGTTGGACGCGCTCCCGGGAGTGGTTACGTCCGTAACGCAGTTCCTGCCGCTCACATATCTGGCGGACGCGATCAGGGCGGTGGTCACTGACGGCGCAGGAGTCACGGACATCGGTACGGAGCTGGCCGGGCTCGCCGCGTGGGCGGTGATCGTGTTTGCCGCCGCTGCACGGTTCTTCCGATGGGAGTGAACCGGCCCAAAGTCACGATCGAGGTGGGGGCCGCCCGAGCCGACCCGGCGATTTAACGCCAACCGAGCCGGATTTATGGCCCGGGAAATAAAGGAAGCGAGCCCCCGGGTCGGTGCACGGTACCTACCCGGTCGGCTCGCTTCTAAAATTGGTTACGGTAGACCGCCCCGCATGGATTTCAACGGAGTACACGAATTCCGTGATTATTTCTTCATCCCCCAGGTATGTCAGATGGGCGATCCCCGCTCGTTGAGTCGCTAGACGTCGAGTTTACGGACGACTAGGCTGGAGCCAAATCAGTTAGCAAGTGAGCGCTTGACAACATGGCCAGCAAAGTCGGCGTCCCGGTCGGTGAGCTGTCACGCCGTACCGGTGTGAGTCCGGCGACGATCAACTTCTACGTGAACCGTGGCTTACTGCCTCACCCGACGAAAACGGCGCGCACGAGGGCGTTGTATCCGCCAGACATGGTGGAACGGATCGCCCGGATCAAAGATTTCCAGGATCGCGGCCTTCCTCTCGCCGTCATCGCCAGGATCCTTGACAGCTCTAACCCGGCGGCCGAACTCGGCCTATCCCTGGCGCCAACGCGGTCGCAACGCGGGCCGGTCCGCCTGACGCAGTATCTGGACGAGACAGGTCTGGAGCGGGACGTCCTCGCTCGAATGATCGAGTCAGAGGTCGTTCGTCCGGTGCGAGATGAGACGGGCCTCGCGTTCGACCGCGCGGACCTCGCCGCGGGCCGTGCGATCGCGCGTCTTCTACTTGAGGGCGTGAATGTCGAAACGATCTTGCGACACGACGAGTTTCAACCCGTGTCGCACACCGAGGCGCGTTTCCTGGCGGAACATATCGCGCAGGCGATGCGCGACAAGCCATCACATCGCAAAGCGACGGCGACCCGCGCCGCGTTCGCAACGCTCCGCGACTACCTGAGGCTACGCGAGTTAGAGGCCGAGTATCCGGACTGGGACCAACCGCGAGGGTGAACCGCTGTCAAATTCGGGAACGGCGAGCGCATTGGACTACAGGGCGTCCAACGCCTCGGCTACGTCAAAGTCGAGCGCAGTGAGGCCGCCGCGGTCGTGCGTCGAGAGCGTGAGAGTCACCCGGTTGTAGCGGATGTCGATGTCCGGGTGGTGGTCCCGGGCTTCAGCAATCTCCGCCACCCGGGCCACAAAAGCGATGCCCTCCAGAAAAGTTGGAGCTTCAAACGTCCGTACGATGCTTTCGCCGTCCCGCGACCATTGCGGGACCGCGGAGAGCCGCTCCGTTAGTTGATCGTCTGCAAGCCTTGATCGGTCAGCCATCATTTACCTCCCGGGTTACTCCGATCGGGTTGTCGTCGTCCACCTTCAGCGTAACGACAGAGGTCTGTGACGTCTGACTCTCCCCGAGCCGCCTTAGCGCAACCGGTCGCCGATTCGTTGACGAGTCCAGTCAATCCTGTGCCGGGTTGACGCGCTCACGGACGTAGGTGAGCACCGCCTCAAGGCCATCAGGCGGCGCGCCCATGGACACTGCGGCGTCCACGTCCCTCGCGACAAGCCCTTCTTCGCCAAGAGCGGCATGCGCCACCGCCCGGTTGCCGTAAGCGTCCGAGTTGGCAGGGTCCAGATCGATAGATCTGTCCAGGTTGGCGACCGCTTGCACGAAGTTTCCGAGTGACAGGTGAGCGGTGCCGAGATTGAACTGGATCGTGGCGTCATCCGGTTTGAGCGACTCCGCCCGTTCGAACGCCTCCACTGAGCGGTCCGGAAATCCGAGCCTGGCGAACTGGAGGCCGCGCTGAAACCAGCCGTCGAAATCGTCCGCCGCCGGTTCCGGGCCTTCGGTTGGCCCCGTTTCTTGATGTCCTTGCGGTTGAGTCACGGCGATTACTGTACGCCAGCGCCCGGGCCGGAATACAGTCACGTTGCGCTGGAACGACAGCCGAATTCTTCGATGGAGGTCCTGGTTTGGACGATTGGTCCCACCAGCGAGAGATCGTGACCTGGCCCCCCATCGTAGGTGGTTTCAGTGCACATACGAGGCAATGAGCGAGGAGCGGCGGGCGTCATGGCTGAAGTCTCGAGACGATTACGCGGACGCGTCGAGCTAGCCGGTTTAGGGACGCTGGCGCTCCTTGCGCTCGCCGCAACCGCCTGTGGCTCCGAACCGAGCACGGGTGTCGAGCCGCTTGATTCTGGCGCCCCCGGCGCACCGGCCGCTTCCACGGCGTTGCCGGCGCAGACCCCCTCGGCCGTTCCGATCCCCGATCCACAGGGCACGCCGGTGATTGGTAACGGTACTTCGGCAGCCGTCCCAGAACCAGCGCTTTCAATCCCGCCTTTGCAGCAAGCGACAGCTACCCCAACCGCGCCTCCGGCCACGTCCCCGCAGCCCTCCGTCGTGCCGGTCGCCACCGGGACGCCAACGCCCGCGCCCGTCGCGCCCCCTGCGGGCGTGCCCGTTCCCACTGGGACGCCGACGCCCGCGCCGGGTCCACCTCCCGCGATCGTCCCGGTTCCTACGTCTGAACCGTCTACCGCGCCGACCGCAACGCCCGAGTCCCCGGAATCCCCGACACCGCCTCCGCCGACGGCCACGCCGACAGCCATCCCGACGCCCCCCACGGCGAACGCCGATATCGTCGGATTCGCACATCCAAACGTCACGGTCGCCGCCGGAACGGCGATCACATGGACAAACCAGGACAACGTCCCACACACCGTGACCGCCGGCAGCCCCGGCAGCGTCACAGGCGCGTTCGATAGCGGGACATTCGGTCTCGGCGGCGTGTACTCGCTAACGTTCGACACGCCGGGAGAATTTCTGTACTTCTGCACGATCCACCCGTCCATGCAAGCGGTCGTCACGGTTCAGTAAGCTGCCCCGCTCTGCGGCACGGCTCGCAATGGGGCGGACGCCAGACAGGGATCGCCGCCCGGCCCCGGAGATTTGTGATGAGAGGACGCCGTTGCACGCTAGAATCGGCGGAACGCGACGTGCAACCGTCGGTCGCAACAATCCGGGGGGACGCCAGATGCGAATCGTTCTAATCGGGCAGCAAGCGTTCGGCAAAGCGGTGCTGGAGGCGATCCTCGACGCGGGCAAAGACGATGTCGCCGGCGTGTTCTGCTCACCGGACCGGGAAGGTCAACCGGATGACCCCCTTAAGGCCGGCGCACTCGAACGAAACATCCCCGTGTTCCAACCGGACCGGTTTCGTAGCGCTGATGCCGTCGCACAGTTCACCGGGCTGACCCCGGACCTTTGCGTGATGGCGTATGTGACCGACATCGTGC
>JAQBUX010000052.1 GCA_027623795.1 Chloroflexota bacterium | reverse complement strand
GACGATCCGTGCCCGTGAACCGGCAAGCAGAGATCGGGCGGCCTCCACGTCCGAGGGCTCAACGGCGAACGCGCCCGTGTTCCCCATCGCAAGCAAGAACGCCGTCACCATCCCGCCGCCGACCAGTATCGTGTCGACCTTGTCCGCGAGGTGCTCCAACACACCGATCTTGTCCGATACTTTTGCGCCGCCGATGATCGCGACAACCGGACGCTGGGGGTCGTCGAGGCAAGCGCCGAGCATCTCAAGCTCCCGCGCCATCAGTAGCCCGGCGACCGCGGGCAGGTACGCGGCGACGCCTGCCGTGGAGGCGTGCGCTCGATGCGCCGCCCCGAAGGCGTCGTTCACGAACACATCCCCGAGCTCGGAAAGCTTGCGGGCGAAACCGGGGTCGTTGGCCTCCTCGCGCTTGTTGAACCGGAGGTTCTCAAGCAAAGCGACCCCTCCCGGCTCCAGGGACTCCATGACCATTCCGGGGACTTTGCCCGCCGGGCCTCGTCCATCCGCGACCTCGATCCCGAGGATCTCCGACAACCGCTCGCGGACCGGCGTCAACCGCAACTCCTCAATCATTTCACCGCCCGGCCGTCCAAGATGGGAGCAGAGCATCACGCGACAGCCGCGTTCCCTGAGATACTCGATCGTCGGCAGCGCGGCGCGTATCCTCGAATCGTCCGATATACGTGTGCCCCCGGACGACATTGGCACGTTGAAGTCGACGCGTACCAGGACACGAAGTCCGGTGACGTCGATATCTTCGATCGTCTTCTTTCCGGCTGCGGGCATTTAGACCTCTTCGCCCCGGTTCATCGCTGCGTAATCGAGGCCGTCTGGCGTGGCAAGAAATCTTGCCGCGGCGGCCAACTCTTCTATCGCGGCGACCGGCAGATTCGCGGCCTCAAGAGCCGATATCGCCTCGTTGACGAGGCGCGCTATCGTGCTGGTAGAAAAAACCTTGCTGCCTGCTGCATCCAGGACCGCAGTCAACCTCTCTGCGGACGCCGGATCGATCACGCGTTCCATGTAAATCTCGCCGACCACTCGGCGATCGGTCGGCGAACCGGACTCAAGTGCGTGTGCGAAAGGGAGCGTCTTTTTCTTGGCGACGAGCCGTCCCTGCCTGGCTTCGTCCCTCTCGCCGTCCGGCCAGAAGACCGAGTAGTCATCTGCGACCCTGATAGCGGCGCCCAACTTTCGTCCAAACTCCCCGAGACCAGCGGAGATGGCCTCGCTGGACTGGCCGGCGACCAGCGCTCCGAGACGGACAGCGCACGCGAGCAACGCGCCCGTCTGCCCTTCAGACATCGCCAGATACTCGTCAATCCCGACATCGAGCCGTTCCTGGAGCGTGATGTCCCTGTACTGGCCTTCGCAGGTCTCCAGGTTCGCCTCGTCGAGAACCCTGAGGGCATCTGAAACGGCGTCGGAGGAAGCAGACGATCGCATCCCGAACAGGGCGAGCCGCGCCAACGCGTGCATCCCGTCCCCTGTGTTGATCGCCTGCGCGGGTCCCCATGACCACCACACCGAACCCCGGCCCGCACGCTCAGAATTGCCGTCGCGGATGTCGTCATGGATCAGGATATGGTTGTAGAGATATTCGACGGCCGAGGCGTGCGGCAATGCATCGCGGTAATCGCCGCCGAGTGCGTCGCAAACCATGAGTACGAGCGCACCGTGGACGCGTAACGGGGCAGGTGCGCTCCGCTCTTCCCCCGTCGTCTCCACCCATCCCATGTGGTAGCCCATCATCCGGTACAGCGCTAGCGGACGATCGGCGACCAGCGCCTTCAGCGCTGCCTCCAGATCATCCTGTCGTGCGGTCAACCCGGCGGGCGGACTTCCGGACATCCCCGTCAATTGTGGGTCATTTCTGGATCATCTCTGGGCGTCACCGTTCAGTTAGGTGTTTCGACGTGGGCTGTCCAATGCGGCGGGACACTCTGGCGGCGCGCAACCCAACCGGGAATTTCGGCTAGCCCCTGACGTCCGAGCAAACCCTCTGGATCGCTTCGAGAGACACCGCGCCCTGCCTGACTACCCGTGGCGGCTCGGTCGTGAAGTCTACGACCGTTGATGGCGTGACGTGCGCCCCGCAGACGCCGTCCAGCACGAGTTCGACGGCATCGCCCATTGCGGCCTTCACATCACCGGCAGACTTCATCGGCGGATCGCCGGATCGGTTTGCCGACGTACCGGTGATCGGACCGTTCAACACCCCGGCGATCGCGCGAGGCGTGTCGTGGTCCGGGACGCGGACCCCAACCGTCCCGGTTCCCGCCGAGACCAGTCCCGGCAATCCGTCGACGGCCTTCAGCACGAGCGTCAGCGCCCCGGGCCAGAACGTTTCCGCAAGAGCTTCCGCACCCGCCGGTACGGATGATGCGATCTTCTTAAGATCGCTGGAATCGGCGATCAAGACCGGTACCGGGCTGTCAGGCGCCCTGCCCTTTGCGGCGAACAACGACGCCACGGCCCGCTCGTTGAAAGGGTCAACACCGAGGCCGTAAAAGGTGTCGGTTGGGAAAGCGACGACTCCCCCGGCCCGGATGACGGCGGCGGCGGCGGTCGCGACCTCACTTTGATTTAATGTCGGCATTGGTGCGGATTTGTCTTTGACGCGGCTCATACTGGAACTCTGTGGGGTGGCAACGTCCTAAACCCGGACGGTTGCGGCGGGTAGTGACCGGGCGACTGCGGCGGACCCGGCGGAGCGTCATCGCCCACGAATAATTTACGTTGACGGAGTTTAGCACGGGTGCTAGCTTTGGAACTCTCGTCAATCGCACCTTCAGCGCCGGTACTCTGGTCTCGCCAGGACGCTCCGGCAGGTCCCAAGGGAGACATGCCAGAAAACGCCGCGCCGACACCTCAGGAAGCGTTGGAGCGGGCGGTATCAAACAGCCGCCGTATCTCCACCACCGGCGACATCGAGGTCGCCACCTATCTCGAAATCGCCGAGGGAGAGCGAGTCCGGGGCGGTGCGCCCGCCCCGGATACGACGGAGCCGACGACGGTCCTCATCATGGATTTCGGCTCCCAGTACTCCCACCTGATCGCCCGTCGTGTGCGGGAGGCGAACGTTTACTGCGAGATCGTCCCCCATTCTGCGAGTCGATCAGTCCTTGAAGGCAAGCGGGTCGTCGGCATTATCCTGTCCGGCGGTCCGAATAGCGTGTACGAAGATGGCGCGCCGCTGGCGCCCGGATGGGTGTTTGAGGCCGACGTTCCGATCCTCGGCATCTGTTACGGCATGCAGGCCCTCGCCCATCAGCTCGGCGGGACGGTAAGCGCGGGGCTTCGACAGGAGTACGGCTACGCGGCCATCCACCGCAACGAGAGCACGACGGACCTGTTGGACGGGCTGGACGAAGACTCGCCCGTTTGGATGAGCCACGGGGACCGCATCGAGACGCTTCCGCCCGGCTTCCATTCCCTGGCGTACTCGGAAAACTCCCCAATCGCGGCGCTGGGGAACGGCTCGGGAATCTATGGAATCCAGTTCCACCCGGAGGTCGCCCACACACCGCAAGGCGCCCGGATCCTCAGCAATTTTGTCCACAAGATCTGTGGGGCGGCCAGCGACTGGACGCCGGGCCACTTCGTCACCGAGGCGGTCGAACGAATCAAGCAACAGGTCGGCGACGGCAAGGTGATCTGCGCGCTATCGGGTGGCGTTGACTCGGCGGTGGCGGCCGTCTTGCTGCACCGTGCGATCGGCGACAACCTGACCTGCATTTTCGTAAACAACGGCTTGATGCGCCGGGAAGAGCCTGAGCGCGTCCAGGCGGTGTTCGGCAGGACACTCGGATTGCGGCTTCGCTACATCGACGCCACAGAGCGTTTCCTGTCGGCGCTTAAAGGCGTGACTGACCCTGAAGAGAAAAGGAAGATCATCGGCCGTGAGTTCATCGGCGTTTTCGAGGCGGAGGCAGAATCGCTTGGAGAGGTTGACTTCCTCGCGCAGGGCACGCTCTACCCGGACGTTATAGAAAGCACCAGTTCGGAGACCACAGCGGCGCACGTCATCAAGTCCCACCACAACGTCGGTGGGCTCCCGGAACAGATGAACCTGAAACTCGTGGAGCCTCTGCGCTACCTGTTCAAAGACGAGGTACGACTTGCCGGCGCTGAACTCGGCATCGCCGAGGAAGTGCTGAACCGTCAACCGTTCCCCGGGCCGGGTCTCGCCATCAGAGTCATCGGCGAAATCACCTTCGAAAAGCTTGAAATCCTCCGTGGGGCTGACTGGGTCGTCATGGACGAGATCAAGAACGACAACCTATACGACCAACTCTGGCAGTCGTTCGCCGTTCTTACGGACACTCGGACCGTGGGCGTCATGGGAGACCGTCGAACCTATAACTACGTGGTCGCGATCCGCGCCGTGACGAGCGACGACGCCATGACGGCGGACTGGGCAAAGCTCCCCTACGACACGCTGGACCGGATTTCAAACCGCATCGTTAACGAAGTGCCCGAGGTGAATCGGGTCGTCCTGGACATCACCAGCAAGCCGCCCGGCACGATCGAGTGGGAGTAGTCCGCGGCCATGAGTCGTTCAAGGGGTCTTTCGAGCGGCCGGCCATACTGAGCCGTCACATCGGCGCGAAGGGGCCGGGACGTTGAGGGTCCTGCTGGTCGGCTCAGGCGGCCGCGAGCACGCGATGGCATGGGCTTTGTGCAAAAGCCCCCTGATGGACGAACTGTTGATCGCCCCGGGCAATGCCGGGACCGCCGGGTTGGGCGAAAACGTCCCGGTATCAGACGCAGATGTCCCCGGCATCGTGTCGTTGGCCCGTGATCGAAGCGTTGACCTCGTCGTCGTGGGGCCGGAAGTACCGCTCGCAAACGGCCTTGCCGATGCGCTCGGAGACGCAGACATCAAGGTATTCGGTCCAACCCGCGCTGCGGCGCGCATCGAGTCGTCGAAAAGCTGGGCAAAGCGGCTGATGGCGCGCCACGGCATACCGACCGCCGGTTTTGCGACGTTCCAGTCTATCCACGAATCGTTGGCGCACATCGACACGCTCCCGGAGGGGCCGGTGGTCGTCAAAGCGGACGGCCTCGCCGCCGGCAAAGGCGTGATCATCGCTGAGTCGCGTCAACAGGCGGGTGAGGCCGTCGCCGAGATGATCCACGGGCAGATGTTCGGCGAGGCGGGATCGACGGTCGTCATCGAGGAGTGTCTCGATGGGCCGGAGGTTAGCGTCTTCGCTTTCGTGGACGGCCGAACCGTGTCCACGGAGGTCGCCGCCTGTGACTACAAGCGTGCGTACGACGGTGAGAAGGGTCCGAACACGGGCGGTATGGGCGCCTACACCCCGCCCGAGGTCTGGTCTCCTGCGCTGGCGGCGCGAATACGTGCGGAGGTTCTTGAACCCACAGCGGCCGCCATGGATGCCGAAGGTTCGCCGTTCCGCGGAATCTTGTACGCGGGCCTCATGCTGACGACTACCGGCCCCCGCGTGATCGAGTTCAACTGCCGGCTCGGAGACCCGGAAGCCCAGGTTCTGATGCCACGTCTCGATAGCGACCTGCTCGAGATCGCCAGCGCGGTGGCATCAGGCCGGCTGAGCGAGATCGATGTCAGGTGGAACGATCGCGCCGCCGTGTGCGTGGTGATGGCGTCCGGCGGATACCCGGGGACCTACGTGACGGGCAAGCCCATCACGGGGCTGGAAAACGTTCCGGAAGGGTCCAGGGTTTTTCATGCGGGAACCGCGGTTGCGGACGATGGCACGATCGCGACCTCGGGGGGCCGGATTCTCGGGGTAGTCGCAGACGCCGTGGACATCGCGTCTGCGCGATCCAACGCCTACGACGCCATTTCGACGATCACATTCGAGGGAGCCGAGTACCGGACAGACATCGCTGCGCGCGCCGTGGACGCCGCAATCCGTTGACGGCGTCCGAGGCTCGAACCCTTCTCGTGCTGTGCGATTTCGACGACAGCGCCGCCGATTGCAACGCTGCGCAACTTCTTCTCGCAGAGTTTGGCGGGCCGGGCGCCGACGCGGTTCAGCAGGCGTATCGGGGCGGCTCGCTAACGTTCCGCGATTATCAGGAAAAGATGTTCAATACGGTCGCCGCGCCGGTCGAAACGCTGAAAGCGTTTGCCAGAGATAACGTGACCCTCCGGCCAGGACTGAGTGAGGCCATCGCCGCCACACGAAAACGGGGCGGGGAGTTCGTGATCGCCTCGGCGGGCATCGACTTCTATATCGAACCGGTGCTGGCCGCGAACGGACTCGCTGACGTTCCGGTGCTCTCGGTCACCGGTGCGCCGGACACTGCCAACGGCGCGACCATGACCTTCAATTACGACTATCCGCCAGCGCAAGAACACTGCCGGGACTGGGCCGTCTGCAAGTGCGAGCCCATGGAGATTGCCAGGACACGAGGCGATCACGTGATCTTCATCGGCGACGGCCTGCGCTCAGACGCCTGCGCCGCGGAAAAGGCAGACACAGTGTTCGCCCGTTCACGGCTGCTGGCGCACTGCATTGCCGAGGGCATCGAGGCGATCGAGTTCGATGACTTTCACTCGATCGCCCGCCACATCTCGGACCTCGAACTGACGCCGATAATACTGGGTGGCGACTCTACGAATACGACCTTAATGAAGGCCCCAAAATGATCCCTCGTTACTCCCGCCCGGAAATGACCAGGGTCTGGTCGGAAGAGAACATGTACGGCCTGTGGCTGGACGTGGAGATCGCCGCGAGCCAGGCGTGGACAAACCTTGGGGTCGTCCCGCAAGCGGACATGCAGTTGATCCGCGGCGCCCGGTTCGACATGGACCTGTACAACCGCCACTTTGACGAGACCAAGCACGACGTAGTCGCCTTCACACGCTCGGTCATGGCGAGCCTCGGTGAAGAGGGACGATGGATCCACCACGGCCTCACATCGAACGACGTAAAAGACACGGCGCTTAGCCTCCAACTGGTCCAGGCGATCGACCTGCTGGACGCCGACGTAGACGCCTTGATGGCCGCGCTCAAGCTGCGCGCCGAAGAGTTCGTCGACACCCCCGCCATGGGCCGGTCGCATGGGATACACGCCGAGCCCATGAGCTTCGGGCTCAAGTTCGCACTCTGGTGGGACGAGATGCGCCGCCACAAGCAGCGGCTGGCGCAGACACGGGAGATGGTCGCGGTCGGCAAACTCTCCGGCCCCGTCGGCACTTACGCCAGCGTACCCCCCGACGTTGAAGAGGCGGTGTGCAAAGAGTTGGACCTCACGCCCGCACCCGTGTCGAACCAGATCATCCAGCGCGATCGACACGCCCAGTATGTGCAGACGCTTGCCTTAATCGCGGCGTCTCTGGACAAGTTCGCCACCGAAATCCGCGCCCTGCAACGCACCGAAATCCGGGAGGTGGAGGAGCCGTTTGGCGGAGACGGCTACGTCAGCACCGGCTCTTCCTCGATGCCCCACAAACGCAACCCGGAGCTCTGCGAGCGCATCTGCGGGCTGGCACGTCTCGTGCGCGGCCACACGGTTACGGCGCTCGACAACGTCGCCCTCTGGCATGAGCGAGACATCAGTCACTCGTCGGCGGAGCGCATGATCCTGCCGGACTCGTCGCTTGCGGTCGACTACATACTTGACCTGTTCACCGGCGTCGTGCGAAACATGCCCGTATTCCCGGAACGGATGATGGCGAACCTGGAGTTGACCAGGGGCTTGCCGTTTTCTCCCCGCGTCATGCTTGCGCTCGTGGAATCCGGAATGGACCGCACGGCCGCATACAAAAAGGTCCAGACGCTCGCAATGAAGACATGGGACGGCGGTGAGGACTTCCGGGAGATGCTACGAAACGACAGGGAGGTCACCGATGCCATCGGACGGGAGACACTGGACAGCCTCTTCGATTACCAGCACTACCTGCGCTACGCCCGTCATACCTTCCGGCGTCTGGGGTTCTCAGTCCCGGCCGAGCCGGTGTCGGCGGACTGATATTCCGTTGCTTGTGAGGGCATGCACGGATTCCCGGCTACGCGGACGTACGAAATGACTCCCCAGATGACGCGGAACACGCGTTTCGATTGAGATTCGATGCCCCAGAACATCTATGACGACCCGGAGTTTTTCGCCGGATACGACAGGATGAGAACGCACGGAATCTCCCTGCCCGAAACTCTCGAGCAACCGGCGATCCGTAGCCTCCTGACTAACGTCCAGAACAAACGTGTTCTTGATATGGGCTGTGGCGCCGGTGTGATGTCGAACTGGCTGGTCGAACAAGGAGCGGAAAACGTTCTCGGCGTCGACGTGTCGATACGCATGCTGGAGAAAGCCCGGGAGAATCCGCATCCCCGGATCGAGTACCGGCAGATCGCAGCCGAAGACCTTGAGTTTCCCGACGGTTCATTCGATCTCGTGGTCAGCTCGCTGATGTTCCACTACGTGGAGGGCCTGAAATCATTACTGGGGAAGGCCCGCCGGTGGTTAACTGGAGGCGGAATGTTGGTGTTCTCGACAGAGCATCCGATATTCACGGCGGCCCAGGGCCTGTATCCCGATCCGTGGATCAAAGACGAGGACGGCAATAATCTTGCGTGGAAGGTCGATTCATACGCCTCCGAGGGGCAACGGGTATCCCGGTGGTTCGTGGACGGCGTGGTTCGCTACCACCGGACCCTGGCGACATTGATCAACTGGCTTATCGAAGTCGGTTTCAGGGTAACGCGGCTACTTGAACCGCACGCCGTAGTGGAAGCCGAACGTCAACATCCCGTTCTGCTCGGCGAACGAAAACGTCCGGCCTTTTTGTTCGTCGCCGCCGAAGCTGCGCTGTGACATTGATAGAGAAACTCCCGGTCCCGCGAGGACGACCGATCAGGGATAACCGATGCCGCCAGTAACCGAGACCAATTTCTCCGGCCTGTTCCATCGCGGAAAAGTGCGTGACACGTACGACATCGGCGACGGCCGGTTGTTGATGATCGCCTCCGACCGCATATCTGCGTTCGATGTCGTTCTTCCCACGCCCATTCCTGACAAAGGCGCCATCCTTGCGCAGATGTCCCGGTTCTGGTTCGACCTGACCGCCGCGGTCATGCCTAACCACGTAGTCGGCATGGCGGACGATGAATCCGCCCTCGCGGGGATACAGCGAACAGGCGCGCTCGCCGAACTCCCGGACGACATGCGCCGCCGTTCGATGGTGATCCGGCGGGCGGAACGTCTGGACATCGAGTGCGTCGTTCGGGGCTACATTACCGGCGCGGGCTGGGCCGAGTATGCCGCACACGGGACTCTCAATCGTCAGAGACTCCCGCGGGGGATCGTCGAGGCGCAGAAACTCGAGCCGCCGCTGTTCACGCCGAGTACAAAGGCGGAGGAAGGTCACGACATCCCGATGACCCCGTCCGAGGTGTCAGACCTCGTCGGAAAAGAAATGGCGTCACGTCTGGAAGAGGCCTCGTTGCGGATCTTTGAAGTCGCACAGGAACATGCGGCAACGCGAGGCATGATCATCGCCGACACGAAAATGGAGTTCGGGTTGATCGACGGCGAACTGATACTGATCGATGAGCTGTTCACCGCGGACTCCAGCCGCTTCTGGTCCCAGAATGATTACAAACCCGGGGCGTCCCCTTCAGCTTTCGACAAGCAATTCGTGAGAAACTGGTTGCTTGAGAGCGGATGGGACCGTGAGCCACCCGCGCCGGATCTGCCGGCCGAGATTGTACGTAAAACACGTGAGAGATATGTCCAGGCGTACGAGCGCCTGACCGGCGAAACGTTCTTCGCCTGAACCTGCGCCTGCGGGCGCCTGGCAACTACAGAGGGGCAAATGCCAGACCGAGTCGCAACAACAAGGCCAGAAACCCGGCGGGGCATGACGCGGGGCGCGGTGCGCGCCGAGCGTCGCGCCAAATCTGACGCCCGAAAACGGCGGAGGCGCTACATCTACACCGCGATCGCTGGCTCGATCGCCCTCCTGTTCATCGGCAGCTTGCTCGTGCCGGGCGGCTCCGGTCACGGATCGAGTTCCAACGCCAGCCTCAACACGGGTGGACCGGTCGAAATCCTGCCGGACGAAGGTCGCGGTCACGTCACTCCGGGAACGCCGGGCGGACCCTACCAAACGCAGCCGGCCGCTTCAGGATCTCACTGGATCGGCGACGCGATAGAAATCCCTCCCACCGGCTCTCCCGCCCGTTGGGGAAGATACGATGTACCGCTCGGTGACGAGGTGCAAATTCACAACCTGGAGCACGGGGGAATCATCCTTAACTACAACTGCTCTGAAGGTTGTGCGGAGCTGGTTGACCAACTGGCGACACTGATTCCTTCCCACGGAGCCCAGTTCATCCTGGCGCCATACCCCAACATGGACACCCGGATAGCCGTTACGTCGTGGCGGCACATTCTGCAGTTGGATGAGTTCGACGCCGATCGGATAAACGAGTTCATCGACGCCTACCTGGACCGCGCACCGGAGAGCGTCCCGGGCAACCTGTTCTAAGGGCCGCACCATTGTTTCTGGCGACCGTACGTGTCACGCTCAAACCGACCGTCAACGACCCCGAAGGGTTGACTATCGCGCGCGCGCTCGGGTCGCTGGGGTTCGATTCGGTTAACGGCGTACGGTCCGGCAAGTACATCGAGATCACGCTCGACGAGTCCGATCGCGCGGACGCCGAGAAGCGCGTGACCGAGATGTGCGAAAAGCTGCTCGCCAACCCGGTTATCGAGCGCTACAGCTTCGACCTGCAACCGGCCTGAGCCGAGCGTGAGCCGACTTACGCTTTCCGGAGTCCGAAGGCGGACCCGCCGCAAGGCGTAGGCGCGGGCTTGGGGTGAGGGAGAAGTTCCCTTCGTGGAATCGTGTATGGCGGATTCTGAGACACGCTCGTTGCTCCGCCCTTCTCCGGCACCGGCCGTTCTTGAACCTTAGAGAACGCCGCCCACCGTCAGGACTAGAGCGCACCCTTCGTGCTTGGGATCGTGTCCGGGTTTCGATCATCCCGCATCACGGCGTCGCGCAATGCCCTGCCGAAGGCCTTGAAAGCGGACTCGATCACGTGGTGTTCGTTCGTCCCCGCCTCAACGGTCAGGTGGATATTGAACCGGCCCTCGATCGATGCCGATTCAAAAAAGTGCCGTGCAAGGTCGGTCGGAAACTCGCCGATGTTGTTGTTGGATGCCATATCCACCACGGCGTAGCCGCGGCCGCTGAGATCGATCGCACACATCGTCAACGCTTCATCGAGCGGAACGAAAGCGTGGCCCATGCGCACGATGCCGCGCCGCTCTCCCAGCGCCTGGTCTATGCAGCGACCGAGCACGATCGCCGTGTCCTCAGCGATGTGGTGCGGTCCAGAGGCCGTGTCACCCGACGCCCTAACAGACAGATCAAGAGAGCCGTGCCGGGCCAGGGCGTCCAGCATGTGGTTCAAGAATCCGTTTGGCGTGTCGATCTCAGACCGGCCGGTGCCGTCAAGATTGACGGTGATCGCGATGTCGCTCTCACCCGTCTTGCGCTCGATAGTCATTGTCCGAGCTATATCCGCAGTCATCTCATACCGTCTTTCGGGTAATCACGCCGCGGGCGCGGCACCGGAGCTGATTCAACAAAACTCAATGGTCCGGGCGTGACGACACAAGGTGCAAGCGCACGACGTGCCCCATTACCGGGAATGCGACTCGTATGAAACGGTTCAGACCAGCTCCGCTATCACGTCCAGCATCCGAGTTGTCTCGTCCGGCGTGCCGACGCTAATCCGAAGGTCGTGGCTGAGACGTGGGTCTGAAAATGGCCGTACGAATACGCCCTTCTTGACAAGCGCCTCGTACAGGTCGGTCGCCAGGTGGTTGTCGAAGCGGGTCAACAGAAAATTGGCATGCGACGGCACGTAAGACACCCCGTCCATTGCGTCGAATGCGGCCTCCATCCGTCGTCGCTGTTCCAACAACACCTCGACGTTGCCCAGCAGTTTGTCCCGGTGTCGCATCGTCGCGAGCAGCGCGGCCTCCGCCGCGACGTTCACGTTGTACGGGTTCTTGATGTCGATCAGGTGGTCGACGATCTCCGGGCTGGCGATCATGTAGCCGATGCGGAGCCCGGCGATTCCGGCCCATTTGCTGAAAGACCGGAGTACGACAAGGTTCTCGTGCTCTGGAATCAGGTGTGCGGCAGTCTGGCCGGAGAACTCGAAGTAGGTCTCGTCGACCACGACGATAAATCCAAGTTTCAGAAGCTCGCGGGCCTGCTCCTCCGGAAGGATGTTTCCGGTCGGGTTGTTCGGCGATGCTAGAAACACGATCTTCGTGCGTTCATCGTCCTCACGTCGGATCGCCTCTATGTCCACCTCGAATGCGTCGTCGCGCGGGACAGAGACGACCTCTGCGTCTGCGATGCGCGCGCAGAAGTGGTACATGCCGAAGGTCGGCTTGCAGTCCAGAACTCGATCTCCCGGAGCTACGAAAAGCCGCATCAACAGATCGATCAGCTCGTCGCTTCCGGCGCCCGCCAGTATCTGCTCGGCCGGGTGTCCGGTGTACTCCGCAAGGGCTTCGCGGATCTTCAGCTGATTGGGGTCCGGATAAAGGTGCAGCGGTAGATCGGTAAGCGCCGCGGCGATCTCAGGCGCGGCCCCGAACGGGTTCTCGTTCTGATTGACGCGAACGATCATGTCAGGAGAAACGCCCGCCTTCGCCGCCATCTCGTCCGGCGACACCGCCGTGGCGTACGTCTCCGGAGTTACGAGGTGCGGCCGCATCAAGTGTTGTATGTGATTCTGTGGCAAGCGTCTATCCGGTGGAATTGATGTGTGGTCGAGATGGTCGGCAAACCCGGGTGGGCGTCATCCTCAAAGTCGGATTACACCACAGGTCCGGTGCCCGGGCTACTCCCCGAGTAGTTTCTTGAGTCGTATCTCCGCCGCGCCGGCGTGCCCATGCAGCTGTTCGGTGCGTGCGAGTGACGCCGCCTGGCGGGCTATTGCAAGGAACCCTTCACTGTCCAGATCCACGACCGGAGTGAAGCGAAGGAAGTGCCGAACGTTGAGGGCGGATGCGAAACGCGCAGTGCCGCCGGTCGGCATGACGTGGCTCGGGCCGGCGACGTAATCGCCCATCACCTCGGCTGAATACTCGCCGGCGAACAGCCCGCCTGCGTTGCGCACCAGGGAGATGTACGGAGCGGGATCGGCGATAGCCAGGCACAGGTGCTCGGGCGCGACGATGTTCGCAACTTCGATAGCCTCCTCGACAGTCGACACGATCACCGAGACTCCGTTTTTTTCGACCGCCTCCCCCGCGATCGCCCTCCTCGGCA
>JAQBUX010000051.1 GCA_027623795.1 Chloroflexota bacterium | reverse complement strand
GACCATAAAGGTCGACTGGCCACCGGCGATGTCGTCGGCCAACCCTGAACGGGTGAATATCCGGTCCACCACGCCGATGCGGGCGCTCGACGCCGGGATGAAGCTTCCCACTTGGGCCATCAACACCAGCACGGCTACCTGCCGGATGTAGGTCGACTTGCCCGCCATGTTCGGACCGGTGATGATCGCGACCTGCTCGGCGCTCGACGACAAACGGACATCGTTCGGCACGAAACGCCCGGCGCCAAGCGCCGCCTCGACCACCGGGTGTCGGCCACCCTTAATGTCCACCGTGTCTCCGTCGTCCATTTCCGGGCGTACCCAGCCGCCGTCGGCCGCCACTTCCGCAAGCGCGGTAAGCACATCCAGCGCGGCCACCGCCCGGGCCGACGCCATGATCCGCTCGGCGTGCGCCCCCACCTCGCCGCAAACCCTCCGATAAACCGAGCGCTCAACCTCGGAGATCCGGTCACGGGCGTTCAGTACCTTCGCCTCGTACTCCTTCAAGTTGGGGGTGATGAACCGTTCCGCGCCGACCAACGACTGACGCCTGTCCCACGACTCCGGGACGGCGTCCAGGTTGGAGCGCGAAACTTCGATGTAATAACCGAACACCTTGTTGTAGCCGACCTTGAGGCTCTTGATCCCTGTGGCCTCGCGCGCCGTCGATTCCAGGCCGGCGATGTAGGCTTGCGCCTCTCCTGAAACGGCCCGCACCTCGTCTAGTTCTGCGTCAAACCCGGCCCTTATGGCATCGCCCGCACCGGCCGACATAGGCGGATCGTCGGCTATCGACGCTTCGATCAGCGCTCGGGCGTCATCGATCGGCAAAATCCCGGATTCGTAACGTGCCGCCATCGCCGCGTCGGCAAGGCCCGGCAACTGCGTTAATCCCCTTGCGAGCGCTGCGAGTTCGCGCGGCGTTGCGGTAAACGCGCGGACGCGGTTCGTCAGCCGTTCCAGATCCGGCATCTTCTCCAACAGATCGCGCGCCATCGCCCGTGGTGTTGCTGCCTCGATCCAGGCCGCAACACCGTCGTGCCGGCTGGCCAGTTCATCCAGGTCCATGAGCGGCCGTGCGACGCGGTCGCGAAGCAGACGCTTCCCGAGCGGCGAACGCGTACGATCAAGGGCGCCGAACAGCGTCGGCGCGCCCTCGCGATCTCCGAGCGGCTCGAACACCTCGAGATCACGGCGCGCCCGCCGGTCCAGCACCATGAATCCGGCCTCGGAAAGCGTACGAAGCGTCGTGATCTGAGGAAGGCTTCCGAGCTGAGTCTCGCGCACGAACTCAAGGACGGCCGCGGCGGCCATCGTGGCAAGCGGCTTCGACTCGCACCCAAACGGTTCCAGCGTCGACGTACCGAAATGTCGGAGCAGCCGTTCGCCGGCAAGTCCCGCGTCCAGTCGGCCGTCTGGCAACCGCCGCCGCACATATCCCGGGGTCTCGGATTCCTCGAGCAACTGGTCAGCGGCGGCGTCCAGAATGACCTCAGCCGGTCCAACGGCGTCCAACTCATCGCGAAGCCGGGACGCCGGGACCTCGCGCGTCACGAACTCGCTGGTAGTTATGTCGACGTAGGCGAGACCTGCCCTGTCCCCGTCCACCACGGCGGCGGCCAGGTAGTTGTTCCGGCCGTGGTCAAGCAGGCCTGGTTCCAGTACCGTCCCGGGCGTCACCAGGCGGACTACCGCCCTGTCCACAATGCCCTTCGCCGTAGCCGGATCGCTGGTCTGCTCGCAGATCGCGACCTTCAGGCCGGCGGCTATCAGTCGGCCCAGGTATGACTCGAGAGCGTGGTACGGGATACCGGCCAGCGGGGAGCGCGCGCCGCCTCCGACATCACGCGCCGTGAGTGCTATGTCGAGGACGTCCGCCATCACCTGGGCGTCCTCGTCAAACGTCTCGTAGAAGTCGCCCATCCTGACCAGCAGGAGCGCGTCCGGGTGTTCCGCCTTTATGTCCAGGTACTGCCGTCTGCCCGGAGAAAGACGGGGGTTCCCATCACGTGAGGATGATGTTGTCTTGGCGGCGCGGCGCGCCGTTTGGGAGGTCTGCGCCATGCTGCGGTGATTCTATCCGCGCGGGTTGCTGCGCCGTTTGTACCCGCCGTAGATCGCCGCCGCGGCGTTGGCGGTCCGGTAGATGATCAGTTCTGGAAGCCGACCTGGATGGTGTCTGACGCCCTCCACGTAAAGCGGTCTGCCTCGAAATCCGCCGGCACTTCGAACAGAAGCATCCCCGTGAGCGACTCTCCTGCCCGAATTACGATGCTGCGCCAAAGCCCGATAAAGTCCGGGTATCGATACTCCGGACTGATCGACCCGGTGAGACCGAGGCTCCGTTCGACAACGTTTATCGGTTTGTACTCGTTGCCGTCGATGTCCGTCATGATCGCCGCGTTCTCGTCGATCGCGACCGAAACCTGCTGCGACGTTTGGTTGAACAACGTGATCTGGGTCACGGCCATCAGCCCCTCTGCCGGGCCCGCAATACGGTAGTTGACGATGTCACCGTCGAGTGTACGTCCCGGGTACTGAACTTCAGTGACGAGGGTCGGGGGGGAGGCGCGCATCCAGAGCGTCCTGCCGGCACGGAATAGCGGGTCGCCGGTCGGGTCCGCCCGAAGAATGATGACCGGAATCAAGATGACGGCGGCAATAACAGACAGGGCAGCCAGGGAAATCAGGACCCACGGCGGACTTTCACTCGGGCGGCGGATGAGTTCCCGGGTACGTACCACGCCATCCGGGTTGACCAACAGCCACTCTTCTCCAGGGCGGCCGGAAAATCCACTCGAGGGGCGATAGCCGATGCGGACCCTGATATCGGAGCCGAGGCGCTGCGTCTCGAGAACCTCGAACGACAGTTGCCGACGCGCCATCGGGCCGCCGTATGGCGTGCGATCCTCGTCCACGTACGCCAGCGCAACGGCTTCCGCCTGATTGAACTCCACGCTGTCGGCCGGGTCGACATCGGACTCCGGCGACTTGATTTCGCCGACATCCATGTTCGCCGGGGCTTGCATGCGCTCCTCGGCCATATGTTCCTTCTCCACTATCCAAACTTCGGTCGTGCGCCCTCGCAGGGCGGGTCAATTAATTTCCAGTGTTACAGCTTACGACGCAACACCGCTCCGCGGACCTCACAGGTGTGGACCGGACGGATATGCCGGGCGATCGGCTAAAGAGAAATTTCTTCTCCCACCCGGAAGGATCAGAGTGACCGGGAACGTGTAGGGGCGCTGGCCGCAACACCTTACGCGCCCCTGCCCGGAACCGGCGCTAGGTCGAGGCGAGCGACGGCATCGCGCGTAACCGGGAGATTATGCCGGGGAGTGCGTCCAGGGTAATTCGGACCTCTTCCTCCGTACTCTCGGCGCCGAGAGTCAGTCTCAAGCTGCCGACGGCAAGATCAGCGTCAAGCCCGAGCGCCACCAGCACATGGGACGGCTCAATGGAGGCCGAGCTGCAGGCGCTCTGGGTTGAGGCGCAGATACCCGCGAAGTCGAGGCCAAGCAGTACCGCTTCGCCCTCCACGCCGTCGAAAGAAAAGTTGGCGTTGTTGGGAAGCCTGCGGTAACGATCCCCGTTCAGTCGCGCTCCCGTGATGCGTTCCAGTACCCCTTCGATCAGCATGTCCCGCAGGCCACGAACGGCGTTTCCGGCCGCTTCACGCTCGCCGTCCGCGAGTTCGAGGGCGATCGCCGCTCCGACGATACCCGGAACATTTTCCGTACCCGATCGGCGTTGCCGCTCCTGTCCACCGCCCACGATAAGCGGGTTAAATGGGGTGCCGCGGCGGACGTACATGAGCCCGACGCCTTTGGGTCCATAGAACTTGTGTGCGGACAAACTCATCATGTCGACATCGAGTTCGTTGACGTTCAGGCTGAGCCATCCCGCCGCCTGCACGGCGTCGGTGTGGACCACGATCGTGCGTCCCATCGCCCTGGCCTTGCGATGTGTCCTGCGTGCGATCTCGGCGATGTCCTGGATCGTGCCGATCTCGTTGTTTGCGTACATCACGCTGACGAGGGTCGTGTCTTCACGGATAGCGTTCTCGACGGACGCCGGGTCCACCACCCCCTCGCGCCCGACCGGCAGATAGGTCACCTCGTATCCGGCCTCGACAAGCTCTTCGCACGAGTGGATCACGGCGTGATGCTCAAATGCGGAGGTGATCACGTGCCGGCCGCTCGGTTTCAGCGCCGACGCCACGCCCTTGATCGCCGCGTTGTCGGACTCAGTTCCGCCGCTCGTGAAAACCACTTCACGGGCGCGACATCCGAGCACCCCGGCGACTTTCTCGCGCGCTTCGTCGACCGCGTTCCGGGCTTCCTGCGCAAACGAGTAGGGACTGTTCGGGTTGCCGAACAGGTCCGAGAAATAGGGGGTCATCGCCTCGAACGCCTCTTTACGGAGAGGCGTGGTGGCGGCATGGTCCAGATAGATTGGCTTTTCGTTCGTCACAGGCACCCACCAGCCGCCCCGAATTATCGGGACTTCCTGAAATCGCGGTCTGATTCGCGACCGGGACCGCAAACCGCTTTCCCGGGATCGAACTCGATTCTACATCCGTCCCCGCCTCCCCAAACCGGACGCCGGGCGGGACCGGACCAACTTCGGCGGTCTACGCCCGGCCGGCCCGTAGACGAGTAGCCTGCGATCCGGTCGTCCGCTAAGATACTATCGGTTGCGCGACGGGTTGGCCGGTACGGCAATCCGCGCGGCGGAGCAAGGTCGTAGTCCTCTTGTACGACCGTGGCCGTCGCTCGTTACGGGATCTCGCCCCGGTGGCGCCGGTGGTTAGTCGGCGGCCAGGCGGTTACCCGGAAATACATCAGACCTTCAAACATAGGGAAGCAGGCTCCAGGAACAGATGATCCGGCTCGAACATATGTCGAAGTCTTACGGCGATTACCCCGCCGTTATCGACGTGTCCGCACACATCAAACAGGGTGAGGTCGTCGGATTCCTGGGTCCGAACGGCGCCGGCAAGACAACGACGATGCGCGTCCTGACGGGTTTTACTCCGCCCACTGAGGGCACGGCCGCGATCGCCGGTTACGACGTCGTATCCCACTCACTTGAAGCCCGGAGACACATCGGCTACCTGCCGGAGTCGGTGCCGCTTTACCTGGACATGACCGTAACGGACTACCTGCGCTTCATGGGCCAGATGCGTGGGATGAACCGCCGTTGGCTGGATGAGCGTGTACCGGAAGTAATCGATACGGTCAGGTTGGGAGAGTACCGAAACGCCCTGATCGGAAAGTTGTCTAAAGGTTTCCGGCAGCGGACCGGCATCGCGCAGGCGATCATCCACGAGCCGGACGTCTTGATCCTCGACGAGCCGACTATCGGAATCGACCCGATCCAGGTAGTCGAGACCCGCTCCCTCATCAGCGAGCTCGGCGGCGGCCACACACTGATTTTGAGTTCTCACATCCTCCCGGAAGTCAGCGCGATCTGCCGCCGGGTACTTGTGATTCATGAAGGACGAATCGTCGCGGACGATGATCCAGAGAATCTGTCCGACAGGCTCCAACACGCCGAACGCATCGAGGTGAGCTTGCGCGGGGCTGAATCCCGCGAAGTCATCACGGCGTTACGCACGCTTCAAAGCGTGGTCGACGTTCGCCGCGACACCCGTCCTGCCCTGGAGAGGGCGGGCGAGCAGGGTGTGATGGCGCTGATCGTGGACGCCCGTCCTGACGCGAACGCGCCGGAGGACGTCGCACGGATGATCGTCGACTCCGGGTGGGGTCTTGTGAACCTGCACCCGCTTCCTATGACGCTTGAGGAGATATTCCTGGAACTAACCACGGAAGAGGACTCGCCGGCGTAACACCCGGCGATTCCCGCAGACCCGAAACCCGGGCCGGTAATCGAGATTTTATTTGCGTAACGTTCAGACAATCGCGTGGAAAGAAGTTCGGACCTACTTCGCGTCGCCCATGGCGTACGTCGTTGCGGCCTCGTTCTTCGCGATCACCGGATTCTTTTTCGTCGCGTCGGTGTCTGACCCGTTCTCCGAGGCGAGCATCCGCGGCTATATAGCCGGCGCCATCTTCTTCATGGTGTTCCTCTCTCCCGCCCTGACGATGCGACTGCTCGCTGAGGAACAGAAACTCGGGACTCTTGAGTTGCTTATGACCTCCCCGGTCCGCGAGTGGGAGATCGTGCTCGGCAAGTTCATCGCCTCGTTCGTGATGCTTGCGCTCATGGTGGCGGGCACACTTTATTTCGTGATCGTACTGGCCTGGTACGGCGATCCAGACATCGGGCCGATCATCACGGGGTATTTCGGGGTCCTCCTCTACGGTTCGGCGACGTTGGCGATCGGCCTGATGGCGTCGGCGCTGTCTGGCAACCAGCTTGTAAGCCTCGTCGTCGGTGCCGGGCTGTTGACGGCGCTGACCGTGAGCGACTTCGTGGCGGATCGCCTGACCGGCGTGGCGGAGCAGGTCGTCTCAAACTTCCAGCTGGGCAGTTCGTTCTCCGTGTTCGACACGTCCAGCTTCGGTGTGGTGGAGGGGGGGCATTTCGCGGACTTCGCTCGTGGAATCATCTCGGTCACGGACATCGCTTACTACATCTCGATGACGGCGGTGTTTCTGTTCTTGACGGTGGTGCTCCTGGAATCGAGAAGGTGGCGCTAGAGCACCATGGCTAACCTGGATCCTGAAGCCGAAAGCGCGCGCCGCGTATCGTCCCGTCCGGATGAATCCCGTCCCCGGACATCGTTAATCGACACGTTCCGTGACAACGCGACGTCGTTCCGTTACCTGCTTGTCATGGCCGGTGTGGGCGCGTTCCTCGTCGGCGTGCTGATCTTTATCTTCATCCGAGACCTTGACTCGACAGGCCTGGCGACCATGGGGATCGGCCTTGGCCTTCTGCTCGTGTCCGCCATCGTTTCGTGGCGCCAGGTCGGACGGGCCATCTTCGGCCGCCGCGGACGGTACGGAGTCAACTCGGTCGTGATCGTGATCTCATTCATCGCGATCATTGCGCTGGGTAACTTCATCCTGTTCTGGGCGTCCGAGCGTAGCAACCCACCGGGCTGGCTTCGGACCGACGTGACGACCAACAACCAGTTCGCTGTGTCTGAACAAACCGTACAGTTGCTCGCCGGTCTTGATGAACCGATCCTTGCGACGGTCTTCTTCGAGACCAATACCGCAGAAGGCGCCGCGGCCTGGCGTGACACGCAGGACCTTCTTTCCGAGTTTTCACGCCGGGCGTCAGGTGATTTTGAGTTCCGGCTAATAGATCCCGTCCTTCAGCCGAATATCGCCGCCAACTACGGCGTTACGCAGACACCGGCGATCGCGATCGAGGCGACTGAATCCAGGCGCACGGATGTCGTGGTCGGCGGTAGCCCGCAGGCCGGGCCGGACGTATTCGACGAGCAGGGGATCACGACCGCAATGCTCGTGGTCAACCAGGTCCGTCAGAAGCAGGTTATCTTCGTATCAGGGCACGGCGAGAGGAGCATCACCGCCGCCCAGATCAATGACGAGAGTTATGTCCAGGCGGCTCTTGCGTTGATCAGCGACAACTACCGCGTGGCATCCGCAACGCTCATCGATCTGCTTCCGCAAATCTTCTCCGACAACCCGGATGACTTCCCCGCCGCGCTGATCTTCGCCGGGCCTCAGAGTGGCCTCGTGAGCGCGCCCGACGAAGTCCGGGACGAGACGAACATACTCCGCCAATACATGCTGCGCGGCGGCAGCGTCATTTTCCTGTTCGAGCCGGGCCCTGATTCTTCTTACAGTGAGCTTCTGGGTGAGTTTGGAATCGCAGTCGGCGAGGGCCATCTGGTGGACGCCACCAGTTTCGTCGCTCCAGAGCCAGACTTCCTCCAGATATCCCGGTCAAATCGACAGTTCGATCCCCCGCACCCGATCACCGAGCCGATCGATGTGGTCTACATGCCGGGCGCGACATTCATCGGGCGGACGATCACCGACGACGCTATCCCTCGAACCTCGACGGGCGAGCCGCACCTTGTGTTGACCGGTCTGGCGACCACCACCCTCAACAGTTGGGAAGAGCTCGAGGAGACGAACGATTTCAACATCGATGAAGATCGTCCGGGGCCGTTCCCTGTGGCTGTCGCGGTGGAGGCGTTGGCGCCGATCGGGTTCTCGCCTCAGATCGTGGACGGTGAGCTCATCCGCACAAACATCATCGTGATCGGGGATGCCGATTTCGCCAGCGACCGTTATTTCTCGTCCGCCAAGAACGGAGACCTTCTCGCGAACTCCGTCAACTGGGCGGTCCGGGATTTTAAGCTGATCTCAATCCGCTCGAAGACCAAGGTCTTCCGCGAGCTGGTGCTAACCCGCTCTGAACGCGACTTCGTCAGGTGGTCGGGATGGCTTTTGATGCCGTCTCTGATCAGCGCGGTCGGCGTCTGGGCCTGGTGGCGGAGGCGCTGATCCGTGAGCTTACGCCTGCTGCTAGTGCTCGTGATTGTCGTATCCATTTCCTCGATCGCCGTCACCTTCGCCGTAACCGACCAGACGATCGACCGGGTCTCCGGGGGACCGCCGTTCTTCTACACGATTCCTGAGAGCGCGATAATTCGCGTCGAGATCGACTCGCCTTCGGGCGCGGTCGCGTTCGTGTTGAATGACGAACAGAACTTCTGGTTCTTTGATGGCGAAGAAAACACGCCGGTGGATCGCCAACGATGGAACGGTATAACGACCCTCCTCGGCGGACCGCGCTCCCAGCGCGAGTTGGAGTCATCGTTCGGCGACCCCTCGCTCTACGGGCTGGATTCGCCCGACACGACCGTTGCGGTCGGGCTACGAGATGGCTCTACTGTCCGGCTGTTCCTGGGAGACGAGATCCCGAACAGGACCGGCAATTACGCACAGCTGGAGGGCTTCCCGCAGCTCGTCCTCGTAAGCTCCGCATGGGGTGAGGTCCTGAACGGGTTGATAGACGACCCGCCGATACCCCAGTGGCAGTACGACCTGGATGTCGCGGAAGTGACAGAGATCACGTTCCTGATCGAGAACAGGGTCGTCGGCGCGTTCGGACTCGATATCGCCACCGGCGTCTGGTACGTCTGCGACCTGCCTCTCGGGGGAGACTCGCCCTGCAAGGGAGACATAACGGTCGACAACCCCACGGTCCTTGACCCGTTGCGGAACTTCGCAAAGCCCCAGTTTGTCGGGGTGGAGGAGATCGGCGAGATAACGGACGAGATCCAGGCGTCGTACGGCATTACGGAGGACTCTCCGTACGCGACCGTTCGTTACGAGATCGAACTACAACAGGGGCTGCGACAGGCGAACCAGGTATCCCTAACCCTCGGAGACACGACACCGGACGGGACCGGTATGTACGCCCTGGCGAATGAGCAACGGGATGTCGTCATCATCGACGCAGCGTGGGGGAGTTCCGTGCGGGAGTTCTTCGACCTGCCGGCGTCCATCGCCGAGAGCGAGCCCGACGCGGCTTCTCCGGCCGGATAGCAGACCTCTTTCGTCGATCGAGCGTTTGAGCCGAGAGCGTTCAATCAACCGTCACGACGCCGATCCGTCTATGTTGTTCGCGCGTCGAGCCAGCGCCGGGAGCCTCAAACCCCGGATTTAACGGGCCAGCGCACGGAGGCATCGGGAATGAACGCAGAGATTCTGGCCGTCGGCCATGAGCTACTCATGGGCGAGATCGTGGACACGAACTCGTCGTACATTGCGCAACAGCTCGCCGGGACCGGAATTGATGTCCAATGGATGTCCCACATCGGAGACGACATAGGCCATCTTTCGGATGCCTTCAAAAGAGGCATCGAGCGGTCCGACATCGTTATCTCGACGGGCGGTCTTGGTCCAACCTCAGATGATTTGACACGCGAGGCCGTGGCGCGCGCAGTCGGGGAGGAGATGGCGGTCGATCCGGACACGCTCGCCTGGCTGGAGGGCGTATTCACCAGACGGGGCATGGAGATGCCCCGGACGAACGTAAAACAGGCCACGCTCATCCCGTCCGCCACGAGTATCCCGAATCCAAACGGAACCGCACCCGGCTGGTGGGTGGAAAAGAACGGCAGGCACATTGTTATTCTGCCGGGACCGCCCCGCGAGATCGGACAGATATGGGAGCAGACCGTTGGGCCGCGACTCGCCGAGATGTCCGGCGCCGGCGTGATTTCAACTCGCACGTTGAAGACTTACGGTCTATCCGAGGGACGGATGGACGAACTTCTGTCAGACCTGTTCGGCCGGGAGAATCCGTACCTTGGAATCTACGCGCATGCGGATGGGATTCACCTGAGAATGATAGGGCGCGGCCCCAGTCGATCCGCAGCCGATAAGGCCATCGAACCGGTGGAGTCGGAGATTCGCCAGCGGATCGGGGATATCATCTGGGGCACGGACGATGACACGCCGGCTCGACGCGCCGGGACGTTGCTCGTGGAACGCGGTCAAACGCTGGGGGTGCTGGAGGGCGCAAGCGCGGGCGCGCTCGCCGCCATGCTGCACGCCCGGCCGGAACGCGAGTCGTTCTTCAGGGGCGCGCTGGTACCCGGCTCCGGGCCGGTCCACGCCGGTCATGAACCGGCCTCCGTGGATTCGAATGGAGCGATCATCCTGGCGCAACTGGCGCGGGAAAGCCTCACAGCTGATATCGGACTCTCGGTCACTCCGGTGACCTCCGAGACCGGAGCAACGTCGGCCGGAGGCGTGTTCATCGGAATGGCGTCTGACGCGGGGACGCACGTAGCGACCGGTCAGTTTCCCCGCCGTAACGCTGAATGGGTGATGCAACGATCGGCGACCATGGCCATCGTCGAACTGCTATCAGCCCTGTCGTCAAACCGCATCTAAGACGCCCAACCTCCGCGATCTTCACGTCACGGTCGCGCGCTTTCACCGGTTCGGGGCTATCATGCCGCCAACCGGACGGACGTGATCGGCTCCTCGGTGGCCGCGAACCAACCCGCTATCGAGCGGTACGGAGGCATGGAATGGCGCAGACAAGTACTCGGGGTAAACAGTACGGAAGCGGCGCGGACGCCACGATCTCTGTGGATCAGGGCGCCGATCTATTTGTGGAATCGATGCTCGCCAACGATGTCGACTACCTGTTTATCAACTCGGGTACAGACACGTTCCCGATACAGGAAAGCCTTGCCAAGTACATGGATCGCGGGCAAGAAGTACCGGAGACCGTTCTCTGCCTGGACGAGAAGATGGGCATGGCCGCCGCCCACGGCTACTTCATGGTCTCCGGCCGTCCACAGGTGCTGCTCGTTCATGTGGACGCCGGAACCCAGGCCGTTGGCGGCGCCGTCCACAACGCACAGCGGGGCCGCGCCGGCATCGTCTTCTGCGCGGGCCGTGCGCCCTACACATTTGAGGGCGAACTCCCCGGCGGCAAGAACATGAGCATCCACTGGATCCAGGAGCAGATAGACCAGGGCGGTGGAGTCAGGGGATTCACGAAATGGGACTACGAAGTGAGACGCCCGGAAAACCTCCAACAGATCATGCAACGCGCATTTCAGGTCGCGTCGACTGAACCGGCGGGGTTGGTCTACGTCACACTGCCCCGCGAGGTCCTGATGGCGCCTATGGAGACGGCGATTATCCCGGCATCTTCGCGCCATGCGAAACCCACGACACCGCACGCCGATCCTGAAGCCCTTTCGGAAGCGGCCTCGATCCTGGCCTCCGCCAGCCGTCCCCTGATAATCACGGCGCAGGCGGGCCGGCACCCGGAGGTGGTCGCCCACCTGGTGGAGCTTGCTGAACTGATCGGCGCTCCGGTGATCACCGATCGGGTTCGGTTCAACTTCCCCAGCACGCACGCCCTGGCCGCGCCTGCGCCCGCCGAGGCCGATTACATCCGCAACGCCGATGCGATCCTTGTCGTGGACTCTGACATCCCCTGGATCCCGGCAAACGCCCGTCCATCTGCCGACGCGGCGGTTGTTTGGATCGACCAGGACCCGGTCAAGGACTCGATTCCGCTCTGGACATTCCCGGCAGACATATTGATGGAAGCGGACTCGGCCAAGGCGATCCCTGCACTCGTGTTTGAGATCCGTGAGCAGATGTCCGCCGCCCAGTCTCAGGCGGCAGAAAAGCGCACGATCAGGCACGGCGAAGCGCACGCCGCCATCGCGGCCCGGAGACTCGAACGGGCGCAGTCGCTCGCAACTGAATCGCCGATAGCTCCAGACTGGCTCTCTTACTGCATCGGCCAGGTGATCCAGGAAGACGACATCCTCCTGAACGAGACCGTGACAAACAGCGGGTCCGTGATCGCCAACGTGCCTCGCACAAAACCGGGATCGATGTACGGAAGCGGCGGCTCCAGTCTGGGATGGGCCCTCGGAGCCGCCGTGGGAGCAAAACTGGCGGCGCCTGATAACAACGTGGTGTGTGCGGTCGGCGACGGCGCGTTCATCTATGGCTGCCCGACGGCGAGTATCTGGGCCGCGCAGAAATACAACGCGCCGTTCTTGACGGTGATCTACAACAACCAGATCCACAACGCGCCTAAGGTCTCGCTTCTTGGCGGCTATCCTGAAGGAGTATCGGAGCGCACGGGTAACTTCGTCGGCATGGAGATATTCCCGTCGCCGGACTACGCAAAGTTAGCCGAGTCGTGCGGCGCTTACGGAGAGTTGGTGGAGGACCCGGCCGAAGTCATCCCGGCGCTGAAACGCTGTATGGCGAGAATAGGCGACGGCCAGCCGGCCGTCCTGGATGTGCGCCTGGCCCGGCCGTAGAAGGCGGGATTGCCGGGGTGGGCGTCCGTCGCGGGTAGCTGACACAGATCCTGATGCCACTCCCCCCTCTCCTGGCGGGAGAAGGTTGGGGTGAGGGGGCGAGGCCTTCCGCCGAGCAGTTCAAACGCGTTCGCCCGCCTGCACACCGACCAATCCAGACACGGGTTCCGGCCAGCATGTGTGTGCGGCACGGACGACGCGACCATCGCAACGTGTGCAAAACGCAGCGAGAAGACCCGGGCGTGATTGCCCGGGTCTTCTATTACTAACCGTCGGTAAGCTGCTTATACAGTTGCGGCAACCGGGTCGGTAGCATCCGAATATCTGACAGGACCTCGTAACTCATGTCCTGCATCATCGTCTTCAGGTAGTCGTGCCCATTCTTGTCCACGGTAAGGCAGAAGGGCACAACACCCTCCTTGCGGGCTTCGTCGAAGGCGACGCGTGTGTCGTGCACGGCGTACTCCTTCTCGACACCCTCTCGGCTGTAACCGCGGTCCTGCGGGCGCCCGTCCGAGATCATGAACAAGATCCTTGACTTGGCATCCACGTGTGTCAACTTGTTGGTCACGTGGCGGATGGCCGGTCCCATGCGCGTCGCGTGGAGCGGTGCGATCCGGTCGATTCGCCTCGGAATTGCCGGTCCCCAGCGCTCGTCCATCTCCTTGATGACGTAGAACTCGACGTTCTCGCGACCATAGCCGGAGAAGCCGTAGATACCGTAC
>JAQBUX010000050.1 GCA_027623795.1 Chloroflexota bacterium | reverse complement strand
GCCGATCTCTCTATTAGTTCAGGCCCGATCGGTGTCCCACTTTTGCTGACGTCCAACACACCTGGCGACCGTCTTTCGGGCTGCTCGACTCTGTGTCGTGGGTCCCTTCATGGACCAGGGTCGTGACGTTCAGCCATTTGTACGTGCCGTCAGCGCAGCGGCTCAACACGTCGTGATCGCGCATCTCGGAGCTGTGACGTGAGTCGTTCAGGGCGGGGCAATCTGTTCAGCAAAGTCCGGAGTTTCGTCCGTCCGTCCCATTCAGCAGCTTATAGCACCGCCGGCCGACCGCCTCGCCCTCCGCGAAGCCCAGGAGCGCTGCGGCTCGCTCCGACCAAACGAAGGATGTGGGAATTCCTGTCGACGACGAACATCGCATCGCCCGTAGACATGCCGTCAAAGGCCGTCTGGGAATGACCGTTGGACAAGTTTCCCCCCTGAAACGTGAAACACGACGGTATCGGCGTGGCGTCGGGCCGTATGTACCCCCTGGCTGCACAACGGGGCACACGCTCCGCCGCGGACGATGTTATTTCCGTGAATTAAGCTCGTCTGAGCGTGAGGATTTTGTGAGGAACGGCGTCGTTCGAGTCCTGAGCGGCAGCCCACGCCGCCCATTGACGCGATCTCGCCTATCAACTGCGCCCGGTCGTGAGTAGTGTGTTCCGGATGTGCCCGCGCCGATCTGTAGGCGGTTAGGATTTCCCGGGGGTATCGCCTTATGCGCCTATCGACGTTTTCTCGCGCCACGCCTCTGTTTGCCGTTGCAGCGGTCCTCGCCCTCTTTGCAGTCGCCGCGTGCGGCAGCGACGATGAAGAAGACGTGGGCGGAGCCGCCCCCACGCCCGTGCCGACGCTGGTGACGATTCCGACCGCGGACCCGGACGCCCCCGGCGGTGAGGGCGGCGACTCCGCCATCGCACGAGGTCAGACGCTGTTCGCAACCAAGGGCTGCTCCGCGTGTCATTCGACGGGCGATAACCAGGTGATCGGACCGGGGCTGGCGGGCATCGGAGACCGGGCGGTGAGCCGGGTAGCCGGACTGACGGCGGACTCGTACCTAGAAGAGGCTATTCGCGATCCCGGAACCTTCCTGGTTGAGGGGTTTGCCAACTTGATGCCACCCATCTTTGCGGACCTTCCGGACAGCGAAGTCGAAGAACTTATCGCATACCTGAAGAGTCTTTAGCCCGGCGCATCCGAAAGCATCGTCGATAGATCCGCGGGTCGCGCGTCTCCCGGACTGATGCCCATTGGTCCTCACACTATCGAGGGCAGCGTCCATTCGATCCCTCCACCGCGGTCGCTATGACCGAAGGCGGGAAAGGGTCACCCGGGGTCGCGCGTTACGGCAATTGCGGCGACCCGGCTGGTGGCTCGATCTCGGTGGCGTTCAGAACGCAGGCGATCATGGCGTAGTAACCGACGGTCGCGGTTAACTCGATCACTCCGCCGTCCCCGAACCGTTCACGTACGCGCTCGAAGACCGGGCCAGACACCCGTTTCTTTTCAAGTAGCTCACGTGCGAACTCGATGACAGTGGACTGCTCAGCGGATAGCGCGTCCGTGGGCTCCCGGTTTGCGATCGCGGAGATCGCGTCCTCCCCGACACCGACCTCGCGCGCGATGCGGACGTGCGCAGACCACTCGTAGTCGCAATCGAACGAGCGCGCCGTTGTGATGATCGCGAGTTCGCGCTCGGCGTCCGGTATCTGGGAGCCGAAACGCAGGTACGCGCCAAGATGCGCGGCTCTCTCGGCAACCTCCGGGCTGTGCAGCAACATAGCGAATGGGCCGCGTACCCCGCCCCGGGAGCCGGCCACGGCGTCGAACGCGATCCGTGCCTCCGTTGAAAGGGTGGCGCGATCTGAAAGCTCTGGCAACCTTGCCAAGACGTCCTCCTGACTGAAAACCCGCGTAAACTCCCGCCCGGCGCAGGCCAAACGAAAATCCTGGACTGGCCCCTGTCTAGCCGCGGGCCAGGAGGGACGCTATGACTTGCGGCGCCGCCTCAACGGCCCTGCTCCGAAGCCCGGCCTCGTCAAGGCTCCCGATCGGATGGGAAATGACTGCGAACGGGTAGTCAGGGATGCCGCCCAGTTTCGCCATGGCGGTCGCACCTGATCTGAAAGGTTCGGTGCAGATGGCGATGGTCGGAATTCCGCGTTGCTCGAGTTGGATGGAGTCGTGCACACTGCACGAGGAGCAGCTTCCTCAGTCGCCGTTCGCTGTGATAACCACGTCTACCTCTGACGCAAGGCTATCCAGCACTTCCGGAGGGGCGGGCCGGCTGGCGTCGCCCTTGTTGACGGCAACCCGGCCGCCCAGTTCAAAACGTTCCGCGAGGACGTCGTAGATCGCCTCAAGCAACGGCTCGGCGTTGAGTTTCTGGTTGGCAAGCAGGCCGACTACAGCCCCGTCCAACGACTCAGGACGCCGCGCCATCCCCTGCTGGACGATAGTCGGTCGCCCCGTCGGGTCCAACACGCGTATTTTCGATTCAGTGCTCATCTTCGCCTCCAAGGGTTGAGCCAATTCTCGCAGATTCAGGTCAACACCGGTTTTGTTACAGCTTTTGACCTCGCCCCATGGGTCCACGTAGCCACTATCTGGCTCCACGCCCCTCCGGCGCCACCCGCAACGACGGTGATCAACGACTCCGGGGAAGCGAGAGCGCTGACGAGCTCCGATCCACCCGACTCTTCTCCCGGCACCGGCCTCCCCGCGCCCTCCCACTCCGAGACCGGCCGTCGGGCGTTCTCGTGCAGATACTGCCCGACCTGCTCCTTCGCCCAACCGGCGGCCCGGAAATGTTCGAGATGTTCCGGGCATATCACGATCAACGCCTCTTGCATGAGCGGACCCATGGCGAATAGCGGGTCGACGAACGCGTCGAGTATTCGTTCCGGGGAGTCGTCATGGTGCTGGCCCACCTGAAACGGACCAAGTCCGGGGGCGACCGTCACGGCGCTACTGCCCTCTGGCTGACCTCGAGTGACGTGCACCGGTTCCCACGGAGAAAGTTCCTCGTTCTCGGCGATACACCACGCGTACTTGCCGGGGTGGCCAACGGTCGACTTGTCGAGATCGCCGGCTCGCGTACCGAGCACATTGATGATGACGAGCCGAATCGCCCTTCCTATGGAGGCGTTGGCTCGATTTCCGGGACCGAATACCGAGACCCCGGAGTTCATCCCGAGGTCGGTGGCGATCGGACCGTTGACGATGATCATCACGGCCGCGCCCATGGTGCTGACAGAGATCCCGTGCAAGGAAAACTCCGGGGCCGTGATCGCATCGATCGCCGCCGCCAGTACTGGCATGTATTCCGGCCGGCACCCGGCCATCACGGCATTGATCGCCGCCTTCTCCGCGGTGATCACGACTCCCTTGGTTGGTTCAACGCCGAGCACCGTATCTGGCGCGACGCCGAGCGCCTCAACGAATCTGGCGACCACATTCTCTGTCGGGGGAACGATGGGCAAGCCGTCCGTCCAGCCGCGTTCCGCGTACAGCTCGATCGCTTCAAGAGCGTCGGCGACCTCGATGGCGTCTGACGTGAGCTGCATATCGGTCAATACGATTCTCCGATTTTGTTTCGGTTTCCGGCGTCAAGCGCCGCCGGCCACGGCAGCGTACGGCCCGGACACGGCTGTATCAACTCGGTCGACGTTCCCGTCGCAACACTGCGGCGCGACGTTCCAGTTTTGTAGGAAACTCGCTTCTCAACCGCGTAGAACGTTCGGGGTGATTCTCGTTATTAAGGTGTCGCGCCAGAAATCGAGGGGTGTCGCGGGTCTGTCACGTACGAGATTTGACGCCGTGGGACAAGTCGGTAGACGAGCCAAAGGCGTTGTGACGAACGGGTAACGGTCCAGTAACACGACCTCGACCAATATCCACACATCGGCAATTATTCTTCGGCCAAGGGGGGTCACCAGAGATGATTTTGCACAAAGGCTGCCCCCGTTGCGGCGGCGATGTCATGGTCGACAATGACAGACAAGGGACCTTCGTAAAGTGCATCCAGTGCAGCAGGTCCAGGCACGTTCAGACCGAGGCACCGATCGCCAATCTGACCCGGCGCCGCTACCCGCGTCTGCCTGGTGAGGAAAAAGCGGGCCAGATCGCGGTTTAAACGGCACATCCCAGCGGACGCGACGCTTCCGGCCCATCCTGCATCGAATGTGTGATAGGCCCGCTTTCGGCCTTCCGCCGATCGTAAGGTCAAAGGCGGACCAAACTGAGGAGGATCGCAATGACGCGCGCCAGCTACAACGGCCACACACTGGCCGAAACCGACAAATATGAGGTCGTCGAGGGGAACATCTACTTCCCGCCGGAGTCGATCGAACGCGGGGCGTTCACGGACAGTTCGCTCACGAGCGTCTGCCCGTGGAAAGGACTCGCGAGCTACCTGAACGTTGTGGTCGACGGCGAGGAGTTGAAGGACGTCGCCTGGTACTACCCTGAGCCCAAGGATGCCGCCGCGAATATCAAGGGTTACGTGGCGTTCTACCCTCAGATAACGATCGAGAGTTAACCCGGCGTTCTCACGGGCCTTAGGAACCAATGGCGGAACCAACGGTTCAACAGACACCGGTCCGTGGCCTGATACGCCGCGGGCCGGTGTTGCGCGTATGCGCCATTTCGATGTGGGAACTCTCGCGTGCGGGGCGTTCGACGCACGCGTAGGAGGCCCCCACGGCGACGGGCGGAAAACCGCCCCTCGCGCGTGGCCTTTCCCGGTTTCACTGCAAAGCCGGGCGTGCGAACTTTTACCCATTCAAGGTCACGTATGGGGAAGGTCTAACGCGTCCCATGGCTACGCCGTCCACAACCGCCGGTCGGGTAATCGAAATTGGCGGTTACCGTCCAGTAGAGGCACTGGTACGCACCGCTGTCGCCTGCCTTTGCAAGGCGTTGGAGGTGGACACAGGGCGTCAGGTCGCGCTCCGGGCCGGCAAATCTTCCGCGCCTGTCTCAAACCCGTCGGACGCACTCGCCAAACTGGTCGAATCTGGACAATTGGTCAAGACGATCAGTCATCCCAACGTCGCCGAGATCCGAGGGGTTGGGGTAGATGGGATCTGGCACTACGTTGCCACGGAGTGGCTCCCCCAGAGCCTCGCGAGCGCTCTGGCCGGGACTGAACAGATTGCTGTCAGAGACGCGATCGGCTTCGCCATGTCGGTCGCCCAGGGTATTGCCGCCGCCCACGCCGCCGGAATCGTCCACGGGGCGCTCACACCACACAACATTCTGGTGACCGAAAACGAGATCCCGCGTCTCGTCGATTTCGGAGGGATGGCCCTTTCCCGGCCCGAAGGACGTCTGGCGTACATGTCACCGGAACGCGTGAACGGCGAACAACCGGGTCCACGCTCCGACCTCTACTCGCTCGGATGCATCCTTCATGAGATGGTGGCCGGCGCGCCGCCGTTCGTGGCAGAGGACGCCAAATCTCTTATCCAAAAACAGTTGCATGAGATCCCGCAAGCTCTCGAGGAGCTTCGCCTCGGGGTGCCGGCCGGTCTGAGCGGGCTCGTCCTCGCCTGCCTTGAGAAAGACTCACGTAACCGGCCCCAGACTATCGACACCGTCGTCGAGCTTCTGGCCGACGTCGCGATCGAGATGAGAAACTCCGGCCGTCCCGGTCGTGCCGGGGAGTCGTACGACGAGGACCCGGATGGCCTGGTTGTGACCCGGGCGCGTCCCAAGACGGAGCCGCTGTCCCGGCCCGAGGAGGCCTCGGGTACCTGGAAGCCGGGTCCCGCGATGAATGAACCGCGGGCTGAACACGCTTCTCTCACGCTGAAAGACGGACGTATCCTGGCCACCGGAGGGCGCGGCGGGGTCGCGTCGTGCGATATTTACGACCCGGTCTCCGGTGAGTGGACGGCGACGGCAGAGATGTCGTCCGCACGTTCGTGGCACGCCGCATCTCTAATGAAAGATGGCCGTGTCATCGTGACCGGCGGGTATTCCGCAGATGTCCCCATGGTGTCGGCAGAGATCTACGACCCGGAGGACGACTCCTGGTCAGATCTGCCGCGGATGCTGGAGGCCAGAGGCGAGCATACGTCAGAGATCGTAGAGGACGGCCGTCTGCTGGTCGTCGGTGGCGCGGGCGTCGATGGGATTCTCGCTACCGCGGAAATGTTTGACCCAGAAACGGGATCCTGGTCACCGGTAAATCCTATGTCCGGCCCACGCGGGCGTCACACTTCGTCCCTGTTGTCCGACGGCACCGTTCTAGTCGCCGGCGGGAGCGACGATCTCGGAAGCCTGACGACTTCGGAGGTGTTTAACCCAACCACGATGAAGTGGGACGCCGGATATCGTATGCGGCAAGCGCGCCGAAGGCACACCGCGGCGGTGTTGGGCGACGGCAGCGTTCTTGTGACCGGCGGAGAGGACAGCGAAGGCAATAAAATTGGGTCAGCGGAACTGTTCGACCGAAGGTCCGGGAAATGGGCGACCGCCGGCAGCCTGACCACACCGAGGAATGACCACGTCGCCGCGGTCCTCACTGACGGCCGTGTGCTGGTCGTCGGAGGCCAGGGACAGTCGGAAGAACTGTCCAGCGCAGAGGTGTTCGATCCCACCACTAACCTCTGGTCGGACGCCGGTGACAGCGGAACCCCCCGCGCGCTTCACACCGCTCACTCCCTTCCGGACGGACGTGTGATCATCGCCGGCGGGGTCGCAGACGGCGTCCCGATGGCGGACACACAGGTATTTGACCCGGCAAGCGGCGGCTGGCAATCAGCGCCCGGCCTTACTGAGTCCCGGTACTCCCACACCGCCTCAGCGCTCCCGTCCGGTGACATCGTGATCGCTGGCGGCTTTAACAGCGAAGGCGCGCTGCGTTCAGTTCGTCTGTATCGATCGCAGGAGCGTCGGTGGGACTCGGGACCGCCCATGTCTGAGGGCCGTTTCGACCATCGCGCCGTAACACTCGCCGACGGCCGCGTACTGGTGACCGGCGGCCGTTCCGGTGACGACGTGCTGGCGACGGCCGAGATTCACGATTCTCGCACCGGGGCCTGGGAGACCGTACCGGCCATGATCTCCCCGAGCGTCGAACACACGTTGACGGTCCTCGAGGACGGTCGTGTGCTGTCAGCCGGCGGCTGGGACGGCCGCCGGATCAGTTTCAATGCGAGTCTGTTTGATCCGCAAAAAGGTAGTTGGATCCGCGTCAACGAGATGAAGCGCCGGAGACGAGGCCATACAGCCACCCTGTTGCCGGACGGACGCGTTATCGTCGTGGGAGGATGGGACGGTGAGGGCATCCTTTCGGAGGTCGAAATATTCAATCCGAAGACCTCGCGATGGTCCCGATCCGACGGGCTCCGAAATGGGCGATACCTCCACATCTCTCTGCCACTTCCAGATGGCCGCGTGCTTGTAGCGGGGGGTCTCGGAGAGGATGGCGCTCTGGCATCCGCCGAAATGTTCAACCCGGAAACGGAAATGTGGTCTCACGCCGGCGAGATGGCGCGGTCCCGATATCTCCACTCCGCCGCCGTCCGAGAAGACGGACGGGTGCTCGTCGCTGGCGGCCGGGCTGATACCTATGTCTACCTCGCGACTGCCGAGCTGTTTGACCCTGATTCCAGAGGTTGGACCCCGGGCGGGCGGATGTCACAGGCCCGTATATGGCACACGATGTCCGCACTGGAAAACGACGGGGCGTTAGCCGTGGGCGGTTACCTGGAAGACGCAAATGGCGGGCGTTTCCTGGATTCCGCTGAACTGTTTGAACCGGAGGAACCGCTCGGTTGAACTTCTCCTCGGACCAGGCGGACGCGCCTTCGGGAAATCAAGGCAGTGGATCGCACCAGCGCTGGCTTCCATATACCGGAGCAGACGACGACGCCCTCCGCGCTATGGTGGATGTCTGTCCGACCGCCGCCGCGATATGGCGACGCGGTGACGGGAGGTTCATCCACGCGAACTCGCCGCTGACCGCGATCCTCGCAATCGATCCGACGACGATTCAAAGTGCGAGCGTGTTGGATTTCGTCCCCGATCGTGCCGAGCATACGGCGATGCTGGACGAGCTCGGGCGTACAGGCGTGATCGACACGTTGGAGTCGACCGCCGTTCGCGCAGATGGGTCTGCGATCTGGATTACCTCGTCGCACCGGCCTGTCACCTACGATGGCCGGCCGGCGGTATTCACCGTTTTCCACGACGTGACCGCCTCGAAATCGGCCCGTGAGGCAGACACGGTGGAGGCGAGCAGAAGGGCGGCGCTCGCCGTCATCAGCCGCGTCATGAGCGGTTCGGCGCTCGGCCGGGCGGAATATGAGCGACTGGCTGCGGTAACTTACGGCATCGCACTATTTGATCGGATAGCCGTTACGACCCTCGACACCACTACAGGGATTCTGGGAGGTGTTTACGTTCAGGGCGCCTCCCTGCCGGGCATGAACGAGGGTGAAACGCAGTCCCTTATAGGGACCGCCGAGGCGTTCGTCGCGGCGACAAGGACGGGGCTGGTGCTGTCAGATACGGACGAGACAGAGCCACTTCTCCGGTTCCCGGTACTGGAATCCAGTTACGCCGCCGGTTTGCGGTCATTCATCCTCGCCCCGCTTATCGCAAACGACAAAGTCCTTGGCACGCTCAACATCTCTTCCGCGGATCCGGGCGCTTACACCGCATCGGAACTTGAGTTTATTGAACGCGTGGCCGCACATCTCGCCCCGGCGATGGAACGCGCTCGACTGCATGAGGCGCTGGAACAAGAGGTCCGCGAGAGACAGACGATGGCAGCCATCGGACGCGTCATCGGCTCGTCGCCAGATCTTTCGCAGGTCTCCGAGCGTTTTCCGCGGCTTGTCTCCTCTCTGCTTCCCGCAGACCGGATCGCCATATCCGTCCTCAGCGACGACGGAGAGTCCATCTCAGACCTGTATTCGACCGGGATCAATGTGCCCGAGCGAGACAATGCCGGTCAGCCCGTCCCCGTAAAACGTTCGATGTTGGAAATGGTGGTCAACAGCGGACGGTCCGTTCTTGTAAACGCCCGGCGCCAGGACGACGTGGTGCGTCAGGTACCCCACTTGCTTCCGGCCTTCAAGGCCGGTCTACGTTCCTTCCTCTCTGTTCCGTTAATCGTTGACGAAGCGATAGTGGGCGCACTCCATCTCAGGTCTATTCGTCCGGGCGCCTACCGAGAACGAGAATTGGCGCTGGCGGAGGGCATCGGAGCGCAGATCGCCGGCGTGATCGCTCTCTCTCGATTGCGCGCTTCAGAAAAACGCGCTGCGGAAGAACGACGTGTGCTGTCAGACATCGCGGCAGCCGCCAACCAGGATCTTGACCTCCATCGCATGTTCGAACGGGTCGCCGAAGCCCTCGCGCCGGTGATTCCATATGACCGCATCGAGGTCGCCCTGCTTGAACCCAGGCCGGGGCCGCTCCGGCGCGTGTTCGAGAAGTCGGCGGGCGAGCCGGGCGAACCGTCCTCGATCGTCATCGACCTTGGTCCACTTGAAGGCTCGACGGCGGACGCTCGTAACTGGGAGGGCCGGCTGCTCGATGCAAAGGACCTGGCAGAGGACGTTGTGGACGACCGCTTTCGCTCAGCCGTGCAGGCGCCGCTGGGAGTCGAAACGCGGCGTGTCGGCCATATTCGGCTGATGAGCGGACAGGACGCCGAGTACTCAAATCTGAGCCTTGAACTTTTGAACAAGGTCGCCACATATGTAACGCCAGCCGTGCAGAACGCCGTCGAGCATCGCCAGACGTTGGAACTGGCGCAAGCCCGGGAGCGGGTCATCGACCTGGACGCCAGAAACCGGGAGTTGGAACGACTTTCGGAGGCAAAGAGCCGTTTCATTGCGACCGTATCGCACGAACTCAAAACGCCCCTTACAAGCATGCTGGCGTTCACAGACATCCTGCAGAAAGACCGTCACGGTCGCCTCGGAGATCGCGAGGTAGGGCAGTTGGAAGTCATCAAACGTAACGGGCGCCGACTCGCACTCCTAATCGACGATCTTCTCGATCTCAGCGGTCTTGAACGCGGCGATTTTTCGCTGACGTTAAGCGAATTTGATGCGACAGAACTGTTCACTGAGGTCCACGACGCGTTCCAACCGACCATCGAGACTAAACGCCAGACGCTCACGTTAAAGATGCCGGAATCGCCGGTCTGGATATCGGCGGACCGGGCCCGACTGACTCAAGTGGTGTCAAATCTGGTCAGCAACGCCGCAAAATATTCCCCGGAGAATAGCGAGATTTCGCTGGTTGCTCGACGTCGCCTGGACCGGATGCATGTGACGATCCAGGATCACGGCATCGGCATCCCGGCCGGGGATCAATCGAACATGTTCACACCCTTCTTCCGGGCGAACAACGAGGCTACCCGGGCGGAGTCAGGCACGGGTCTCGGACTTTACATCGCACGAAACATCATCGCCCTCCACGGCGGAAGGATCGAGATCGACTCCACCGAGGGCGAAGGCACCACGATCAAGTTCAACGTGCCCGGACTGATGGAACGACCGTCCGCCGATTATCTGAAGCTGGTAGAAACTCAGTCACGAACTGCTCCGGCGTCTCGGCTCGACGATCTATCAAAGATCGCCAGCTAACCTCGCTCCCCTCACCCTGGTTCCCGCTCAACTTGACCGCGACGGCCCTTGCCCGTTAACTGAGCGCGCCATCGATCAGCCGGTTCTCCGGCGCGGGCGACTAACAATCCCAGGATCTCAAGGGGAGTGTGCCGTGAAAATTATCCTCGCCGGATGCGAATACGTCGGAACGACGACCATAGCCAACAAACTTAGCGCCTGGAAACAGGACGTGATGGGTGAAGGTTTCTCGCTGATCCACGATCACTCCAAAATACCGCATACATCCGGCCATCCAGACGACACCACTCTTGAGGAACAGGCCCAGATCCTTGCGCTATCGCCCAAGCTCAAGGAGATGTACTCCAGATACCACATCTACTACCACGTTCATCACTACCGCGGCGATGACGATCTGACCGTCGGCTTTCACATCGAAGAGTCGATCTACGCCCAGATGTACTACGGATACGGCCTCCCGGGTGAGCAGTACGACCGGGCGTTGATAAACGGCCAGATCGAATCGCGGATAAAACAGATTACGGACGATCCGATCATCGTCGTACATATGACGGCCTCACCAGAGATACTCGTGCGTCGGATGTCCGAGATGAAGGACACGCCAGACCACACGAACAGCCTGGTCAAGGAATCCGACATACCGACGATCCTGGACCGCTTCCGGGAAGGCGTTGACCGGTCCTCCCTCGGCCCCAAGATCAAGATCGACACGAGCGCTGGTTCGCCGGATGACACGCTTGCTGAACTGGTCGAGGCCATCCAGCCGCATCTGACCGACCTCGACCGTCAGCGCATAGAAAAACACGGCACGTAACGCCCGTGTGTGAGGCCCCGGAAAACCGCCGGGGAACGTGCCAACAACTCCCGCCCGCGGAAAACCGTCTGAATGCGCACCCGCGCCCGCTACAGGTCCCTGAGCGCAGCCCCGTAGAGTTGTTTGTCCGACTCAATGGCCAGCTGCCGGTGCGGGCCAGAACTCAGCGCGCACCGCGGGCAGGGCATCATGAGACTGCGAGGACAACTGAACCGAAGAGCCTTGTTCCGCCGAGGCACGTGGGCGTCGATCGTTACGATCGCATTGATCACCGCCGCCTGTTCGGGCGGCAGCGGTGAAGCCGTTGAGGAGGCCGTTCCGGCCGCGGGCGCTGTTCAACCTACGACCGGTCCTTCGTCTTCAAACCCGTTAGCGATAACCTCAACGGTCCCAACTTCTCCGGTTACAACCGCCCCTCCACGCGTTGGCGGCGACGCATTCAATATCCCGGGTCGGGATCACTCAATCTCCGGATTTGTGGTGGACACCGCAGACGGCAACCCGCTGAGGGGCGTGTTCATCCGGAACGGAGAGGATGGTCCCTCCGCCGTATCGAACGAGCTCGGTTTTTACAGGATCGATGGCCTGTCACCCGGGCGTTACGACCTGAATCTATCCGGCCATCAGATCGTGCCAAAAACGGCCGTCGTCGATACGGAGACATGGACACGGCTTGACCTCTCGGTAGAGGTGATCGGAGAGTCGTCAACCAGAAAGGTTTTCGATGTCGTCGGCCGGGTCACCAATCGGGACTCCGGAGAGCCCGTGCGAGGAGCGAAAGTCTCGGCTAGCCCGGCGGACGCAGAATCCCCTGACGCCAACGGGATTAGCGATGAACACGGCGTATACGTGCTTCCCGCCCTGCCCATGGGTCGACACGAACTATCCGTGGACGCGGCCGGATATCCCCGCTTCACGGAGCAGGTCGCCCTTGAGTCAGACCTCGCCTGGGAAGTCTTTCTCAGAGCAACTCCGTCCACGGTCAAGGGCCGCGTAACCGGAGACGGGCCGAACGGACCGCGCACCCCCGCGGAGGCAAGCGTGCAGCTGATCGGCGATGGGGAACCCGGAGACTCGCATGTCGTGGTCCCTGCGACCGCCGTTGACCGCGCCGGGGACTACTCGCTACAGGGGGTAGCTCCGGGGCCGTACCGAGTTTTGGCGACGGCCCCCGGATATCTGACCCAGGAGAGGTCGATCGACCTCTCGGCGGACCAGGTCCTCGATCTGGATTTCGATCTAGTCCTCAACCCGGCGTCGTTGCGCGTGGTTCTTTCGTCGTCGACCTATCGCGGTCGCGCGGTCGAGAACGCCATCGTTCGCGTTCAGGGGGTCGGTGGCACTCCGGCCGAGGGGGTGCTCCTCGACGTCCTGACCGGTTCAGACGGAGTCGCCAGCGTTGTTGGGCTGCCTTCAGGCGGGTACGACGTCTGGACGCCCAATCCCGCGTTGGAGTCCGGGAACGATCGTGCTGAACTTTATCCGATGCAGAAATCCGTGCGACTGGCGGCCGGCGAATCACTGACGATAACCGCCAATCTCCTTGCCGTGTCCGGGGACGTTCACGGTTATGTGCGCGCCGGGAGCACGCCCGGGCAAACGCGAGTCGGCACCTCGCGGCGGGACGCATCGAACTCGACAGTCAGCGATATCCACGAGCCGTTTCCCTACCTCCCTGTACAACTCCCCAACGCCCGGATCGCGATCTCTTCAGCCAGTTTCGGCGGCGTTCCGTTCACGCCCCCCGCGGCCTCGGTATTGTCGGACAGTCAGGGCAATTTCGTTCTTCCGGTGCCTCCGGGTGAGTACTCATTTGTCGTCACGGCCCCGGGTCACGTAACGGTCACGACGAACGTATCTGTTGGTTCGTCTGCGCTGGCTCACGACTTCCGGTTGTCGCCCGCCGTCACGACCGTGGTTGGACGGATCGACGGAACGATGATCCAGGACCGGACTCATCTGGTCGACGCAAAGTTCGGTGTGGAGGGGGTCAACGTAGTCATTCGGCGCGACGGGCGGGTGTTCTCGGCCGAAACCGACGAGCGAGGCGTCTTCGCCATCGAAAACCTCCCGCTTGACACCCAGGACGGGTTGATCATCGAAACCAGTTTCGTCGTCGAAATTACGCACCCTGACTACCTTCC